>NZ_JAMXFI010000054.1:0-52954 GCF_025460875.1 Microvirga yunnanensis | reverse complement strand
ACAAGCGGGAGATTATGGCCGACGAGAAGCTTCAGGCGGTGTTTGGAGGCAAGAACAAGGTCAGCATGTTTGAGATGAACAAGTACCTCGCGCAGCATCTCAACTGAAATGCAGTACGCGGCGAGTTCTGCACGACTCTGCGGGCAGCGAATCCGTGGGCCTGTAGCTAAACCATTCGTCTCAATTGAGCGGCGTGAAGGCGGTCGCGAACCGCTGCTTGGCGCAGGTAGCGAGCCGCTGACCGCAGGCGGTTTGCCTCAGCCATTCGATGCTGATCTTCCAGTTTTCTGGTCTTAAGCTCAAGCCTCGCCACAGCACGCTCCCGACAGGCAGCCCAGTGCTCAAGGGCATGCGCGTGCTGGAGGAGTTCTAGGGGATGGCAGACCTCGATCATCTGCGCACCAATCATGTGCATTCCAAGCAGAGACAACTTATATGCGGTTATATCTGAACAGGGGCTGATGGGACTCCTATCCTCCTGAAAGCAGATGCAGCGAGAGCAGCCCTGCACCGAACGATGATTACTCGCAATGATCGGCAGTGGTGCAAAGGCGTCTGGCATCGTGGAGTAATGATGTCTCACTCAGCTTTTCCATCCTTTCGCTTCCCTAATTGACGGATGAGGGAGGCAAGCTCGTCCGGAAGCGCCTCTTCGAGTGCCACTGGGTGCTGAACTTGCAACCATCGTCCAACCTCGGCAGCAAGCTCGGCTGGCGTCAGCGCGTCTCGGAAAGGGTTGTTCGTTCCTAAAAGGCTCCGGGACTGCTCAGCATCACGCTCGCCATCGTCTGGTGTGTCCGCAGCCATCACAATCATCCGGCTGCCCCAAACCCTTGGAACTGTTCATCTGGTTGTTGGAAACAACTCGCCGCAGCAGGTCTAGTTTCCGCGAAACAGTTTACATAGGTTAAGAAAAGTGGGAACGTGGCCGCCAACTAGGTGCTGGTCATTTAGAGCATCTCTGCGGCTCTAAGCCCAACAGAGCGCTCCGATCATCCTCAGTTGTCATCATAGGTGCAGTCCAAGCGCGAGTACCGGTGCGGTTTTCGAGGTGAGGTGTTCCATGGCGCACAAGTTCCAGGTTGGCCAGACGGTTCTCCCAGCCCACCCCAGGGGAGCCAATCCCAGCACCTACGTGATCATGCAAGTGCTACCCGAGACCTCGCACGAGCGCCAATACCGGATCAGGGCGCTATCCAGCGCAACTGAGTGCATCGTCGGCGAGACGCAGATCAGGGCGCTGAAAACAGAGCCGAGCCTTTCATGAAGTTGCGGCTCTGGTGAGGGATGTGCCATGCCTGTAGACATGTGTCCGACGCCGAGCGGTCATGAAATCGCTTCGGCACGTGAACTGTTCGCTCGTATTCTGAATTGGACAGCCGTCATGGTCGCCATCGGCTTGTGCTGGTGGGCTGCCGCCGTATTGCTCTAGGCTGATCGCCAAACGGAGCACGGGGCCAAACGTTTATGCTGCTTGATCTGGATCGAGAGCAATTGGGCGTTCTCAGGCGCCCCCTCGAAGCGCGAGTGCGGGACATGCACACGCACTTGGGAGGTGACCCTGGTGATGAGGGCTTCCGGCGCGAAGTGACCCTCGCGACACAGCTTCTGCGGCAGGTCGAGGCCCTGGAGCGACGTGCTGGCCATCGTGCTTGGGACATCGGACGCAGTGAATCACTACCTGAAGATGACGAGACCTAAGTGGACGCCCTTCTGTTGACGGACCTGCCTCTCGGGGGCTTCCCACGATTACCAACTTGATCCCGACCATCAAACGGGTCACGCATGAGCAGGATGTTCCTCGACCAGGGTTCCTATCAGGCGCAGCAATTCCTGTTGCTCGGGACCCTCCCCGCGCTTCAGGAAGGAGGCGATGTCCTCATGCTCCACGTGTCCACCAGACGCAGCGTTGGCCTCGTGATGGATGAACAGAGCCCCTGACGCGTCCCGGATCAGATACCAGCGATCACCGCTAGAGCTTTCATAGAGCTTTCGTGCCTTCTTCATGGGGGCTCCTGTCGGATCGACACAGCGCGTTCACAGCAAGGTAATTCGGCAAATTACTCATCAGACCGGGTGGATGGGACATGGACACGGACCTGATCCCAACCGCAATCTTCATCGGCAATGTCTCAGACATTCACAGACGCTCCACCTCGCTGCGTTAGATGCTGCGAGGCCCACATGGCAGCCTGCGTGCGATTGGCTGCCCCGATCTTGCGCAGGATGGCTTTGACGTGGACTTTGATGGTGGCTTCGGTGATCTCCAGCTTGCGAGCGATGAGCTTGTTGGGTGCTCCTTCGCGCAGGCAACTCAGGATTTGCATCTCCCGCGCTGAGAGCTTGCAAGCCTTCAGGTCAGACAAGCATCCCCCTGCCACGCTGTTGTCCTGGAATGGCTGGTCTTGCTTCTGGGGAGCCTCATCCATGATTGCGCGGAGAACCGCAAAGGGTAGAATGCTCTCGCCCACCATGACCAGTTCCAAAGACTTGATCAGTGTCTCTGGAGCAGTGGCTGTCAGACAGAAGCCGTTCACCCCTGCCTCATGTCCCAGCCGCACGAAGCCGAGGTCGAACTGATCCGCCAAGGCTATAATGCGAGCTTGAGGAGCCAGCCCCCTTACTTGCCTAATCACCTCAAGCATGTGACTGGTGTTCTGACCAGCTTCGATAAGGACCAGGGCAAGCTCCGAGACAATATCATGGACCACAGCCGGAATGGCGGACGAAGTTGTCTCAGCAGGGGCAAACGGCGTTCCCCGCAGGATGTCTTGAAGCCCAATCCGCAGAAGGGCGTTGTCGCAGACCAACACCGTCGTGACGGTTGGCTCCGAATGATCTGGCTGATGGGCCGCCCCAGGCACCTGAGCAGCGACATATGCGATCACTTGCGCGGCCATGTTCGCCCTCCCTCTTTCTCTATGGAAATTTAACAAAAATCAAAAGAGAGTGGAACGTCTGTCTGTCGGATAAGCGACAAAACTCAAGAATAAAGCCTCTCAAACTGCAAGTTCCAGCATTTACGGGTAAATTGTCTTAGCAGTAGGTGGCTTTGTCTTAGCTATAGGACTGCCCCGCGGACGAAATCTGTGTCTTTCCTCCATCTCTCGGCATCACTTTGGTGAGCGCAGTTGCCACTTATGCTATGATGATCTTGTTCCTCGCGGCCAGGGAGGAAAGCCATGCGCCCGCGAAGCCCACTCAGCAAGGTCCTGATCCGAGCCCTGTCTTGATGAACCCGCTGATCCGCAAGCTCAGCAACTACATCAAGCTATCAGAGGCTGATGAGCGAATCTTGGAAGGACTGTCACAAACGCCGACGCATATTGCGGCGCACACTGATCTCATCCGAGAGGACGCATCCCCAGACGGGGTCTACCTGATTCTGAGTGGCTGGGCCTGCCGCTACAAGGCGCTGCCCGATGGCAAGCGGCAGATCATGGCCTACTTCATCCCTGGTGATTTGTGCGACCAGCGCATCTTTGTCCTGAAGCGAATGGATCATTCCATCAGCACTCTCACGCCCGCTACCGTGGTGGTGATCTCGGCAGAGACAATGATCGACCTTACCAGCCATCATCCTTGCATAGCGCGGGCGCTGTGGTGGAGCACTTTGGTGGACGAGGCGATCACGCGCGAATGGGTGGTCAACGTCGGCCAGCGCAAAGCCTTCGAGCGGGTCGCGCATCTGCTCTGTGAGATGTTCGTGCGGCTGCGGGCTGTCGGGCTTGCGGAGGCATTGAGCTTTGAGTTCCCGGTCACCCAGACCGACTTAGCCGACACGGTGGGGCTGACCCTTGTTCATACCAATCGCATGCTCCAGGAGCTTCGCGCCGAGGGGCTGATCGCCTGGAAAGGGAAGCACCTGACCATCCTCGACTTCGACCGCCTCACAGACCTGTCCATGTTCAACCCGAACTATCTGCACCTGGAGTTCGAAGGAAGCAGATCGACAAGATAGGTTAGATGAAATCCCTGAAGATCACGTATCTTCATATCATGTCGCAGTGGTCACTGTCCCCAAGCATGCTCAAGGCTGCTTTTCCGGTGTGCCACTCCACGCTGTCGTGGGCGGTTTTCGCCTCTCAGCCGGGAACGAGAAACTCATTCCTCGGGCTGTCGAACGAATGAGGGAGTTTGGCCTCGAGGTATAGCTACTCCCACACCTACTCCACTAAACTGCACCGACAGACCCATACTGAGTCCTCTATCCCAAGTTCAACCTGAGCATTCCAATGCAAGTGCGTTAGTGAGATGATGTCGTCATGAGCACATCACCTCCACCAGTGCTGGATGCCTCCGGCCGTCGCCTCTCCATTGCTGATCGAGCGGACGAGACTGCCATCCTCAGCTTGGCACGTACTTTTCACGCAGAAGATGGCCATCCCTTAAGCGATCAAGGTGAGCGTGCTCTCAAGCACCTTTTGACTGACCAGAGTCACGGCCTCGTGTTCAAGATTGAGGGTACTTCCAGTGTCATCGGCTATGCCGTTCTATGCTTTGGCTACTCAGTTGAACTCGGCTGGCGTGACGTATTCTTGGACGACTTTTACATCATTCCCTCTGAACGGGGCCACGGTCTCGGGCACTCCGTCATGGATGCGCTGGTTGGCTTCGCGCGGGAGGCGGGGTTCGCCGCCGTTCATCTTGAGGTCATGGCAGGGAATCGCGCTGAGGTCTTTTATCGACGCCTTGGGTTCAAGGACCGAGGCAGCACCTTTCTCACACTGCGATTATAGCATCGCTGGTTCAGTTCGGTAGGGCAGCGGAGAGTCGTCTTGCACGAGTTCGCTGTTACCCCGGCCCTCTCTTAAGCTGCCGACAACCACTCCCGCAACTTCGTCCAACGCTTCTTCATCTGCCCGCCTCTGACTGCCATGGCGACAGCTTTCTTCTGTCCCACCAACACGACCAGACGCTTGCCTCGGGTCACACCGGTATAGAGTAGGTTGCGGGCCAGCATCGTGAAGTGCTGCGTCACGACTGGAATGATCACGGCGGGATACTCCGAGCCCTGCGACTTGTGGATGGTCGTCGCGTACGCAGGCACCAGCGTATCGAGTTCACCGAACGGATAGGATACTTCCCGCCCGTCGAAGGAGGCGATCAGAGCCCCCTCCTCGTCGTCGATCCGGACCACCATGCCAAGGTCGCCATTGAACACCTCCCGGTCGTAATCGTTCTGTGTCTCCATTACACGATCACCGGGTGAGAAACGCCAGCCAAACCGTTCCACCTTCGCGGGAGGGTTGGGGTTGAGCACCTCCTGAAGCTGGATATTAAGGTTGCGGGCTCCGAGCACACCCCGGTTCATCGGGCAGAGCACCTGGATGTCCTTCATCGGATCAAGCCCGAACCGGCGCGGCATGCGCTCCTTGATCATTTGGATGATCTTCGGCACACCTTCGTCGGGTTCGGTGATCTCCACGAAGTAGAAATCACTGTCCTCGCCAGTCTTCGGCGGTTCGGGCATCTGACCTTTGTTGATCCGGTGAGCATTCACGACAATCCGGCTTTCCGCTGCCTGCCGGAAAACCTCGGTCAGACGCGCCACCGGAATGCGCTCCGAGGCGATGATATCGGCCAGCACCTGCCCCGAGCCAACAGAGGGTAACTGATCTACGTCACCCACCAGCAGAAAGCCCGCATGTGCCGGAATAGCCTTTGTGAGCGCGTTCATCAGCGGCACGTCCACCATGGAGGTCTCGTCTACCACCAGCAGATCGCAGTCGAGCGGGTTCTCCTCGTTGCGCAAGAAGCCGCCGTGTTTCGGGTCGATCTCCAGCAGGCGGTGGATGGTCTTCGCCTCCAGACCAGTCTGCTCGGCCATGCGCTTCGCCGCGCGTCCTGTCGGAGCGGCCAAGGCAACCCGGACGCCTTTGGCGACGAGCAGGCGCAAAATCGTGTCGAGCAGGGTCGTCTTGCCGACACCAGGGCCACCGGTCACCACAGCTACCTTCGAGCCGATCACCAGCTTCAGAGCCTCGCGTTGTGAAGTCGCTAGGGTCTTGCCGGTGCGGGTCTCCACCCAAGGAATTGCCTTGTCGATGTCAATCTCAGGCCAGGGCAGCGGACCAGACGACCGCTCGATGAGACGGGAGGCGATAGCCTGCTCGGCGAGATGCAGCCCCTTGAGGAACAGGCAGGTCTCGTCGCCGATTGTGTCCGAGACCACCTCCCCTTTCGCAAGCTCTTCGGATATTGCCGAGCGGATCAGGACTGCCTCTACCTCAAGCAGTTGTTCCGCCAGCCGCGTAAGCGCCTCGACCGGCAGCGCGCAATGGCCCTCGTCGGTGGCCGTCTGGAGGGCGAACGAAACGCCTGCCCGGATGCGCTGAGGCGCGGTCTTTTCCATGCCGAGCTTGGCCGCAATGGCATCCGCTGTCCGGAAGCCGATCCCGCGTACGTCCTTAGCCAATCGGTATGGGTCCTCGGTCATGACTTGAACGGACTCATAGCCGTAAGTCTTGAAGATGCGCACCGCCCGTGCCGTGCCGACCCCATGGGCGTGGAGGAAGATCATAATCTCCCGCACCGCCTTCTGCTCGGCCCAGCCCGCCACGATCTTCGAGGCGCGCCAGGGGCCAATACCCTGCACCTCAGTCAGTCGCTCCGGACTCGCTTCGATGATCTCGAAGGTGTCCACCCCAAAGGCCGCGACGATGCGCTTGGCCATGGCCGGTCCGATGCCGCGCATCTGACCCGAGGCGAGATACTTCTCAATGCCCTCTGCTCCGGTCGGCGGCGTGGTTTTGAGCACCTCGGCCTTGAACTGAAGGCCATGGTCTCGGTCGCTGATCCACAGGCCGCTGGCGGTGATCCATTCGCCTGCGGATACAGTGGGTGTATGGCCCACGACTGTTACAAAGTCACGCTTACCGCGCGTATGCACCTTCAGGACGGCAAAGCCATTGTCCGCATTGTGGAAGGTGACGCGCTCGACCGAGCCCGCGAGGGTCTCCAAGACAGGTCTTTGATCGCCCTGTGCGGGTCTGAACATCTGATTCATGGTGCCTGCTGGGAGGGATTCCCAGCCTCTTCGACTTTAACGCTGGATGGTGCTGCTGACGAGGTGGAGCTTCTCCGCCCCCATCCCCACCAAGCCTGTCAGAACCGACCTCTCGGACGGCTCGCAGCAAACTCGAAGGAAGATGCAGGAGGTCAAAGCGTGACTTGACCCTGATGTATGTTCTATGTTTGTTCTTTTCGAGGCATAGATCAAGAGAGGCCCACCAGATCATGATTCGCACCGGCTCAGACCGAAAGCTCACCGAACCCGGCGAGGCCGAGCAACAGGCAAAGGACATGAAGCGACTGCTCGCGAAAGCTGAGCAGCAGATCAGAAAGCTACAAGAGAAGATCGCCGATCAGAAGCAGCAGATTCGTGAGTTCCAGGCCCAGGCCAAACACGAGGATGGCCTTGCCGCCGAGCGTGAGGAACTCAAAGCTGAGATCGCGGACCTGAAGGGTGAGATCAGGGAACTGACCCGCGCCAATTGGGAGCATGTGGAGAAAATCGAGGCGTTCCGGGCTGAGAACGCGGGCCTGAAGGCTAAAGCGAAGGTCCAGTCGTCGAGCAGAGTGGGCACCCAGACAGACCTCCGGGGATCACCAAAGCCTTTGCTATTCTGATGATCGAGAGGCAAGCTCGTCTACGGTACTCCCGGCATCGCTCCTGGATCGTTGCCCCGCGAGCGTCCATATGGAAGGCATGGTGAAAGCATCAAAGCCTAATCCAGGCAAATCGCGAGGCAGGCGCAAAGCACCTGAGCCAACCAGCACTCGGCTGCCGATCCGCATCAGCGTGGACCGAGAGGCCCTGCACGCCCTCGACAAACGAGCCATCGCCGCCCAGGCCGGGATCGGGATCGTCGCAGGCTGGCTGGCAAGCTGGCTTGTGGGCGGCTCCGGTCTTCTTCAGTACGTGATTACCGGGCTGGCTGGATCGCTCGTTGGCGGATTTGTTCTGGAACGTCTTGGAATTGATCTCGGCATTCGCAACCAGACCGCCAGCCGGATTGTCACCGCAACCATAGGGGCGCTGATCGTCGTCCTCCTCGCCCGCATCATCGGCTGACGGATATCGACTCTCACGACGTTCATCCACATAACTTCATGCCATGATGAGCTTGGGGGCAGCAACCAGATGAACATCTTTGTACTCACCGGGGCGGGCGTATCCGCCGAGAGCGGCCTGGGCACCTTTCGGGACAAGGATGGTCTGTGGTCCCGCTTTGATCCGATGAAGCTCGCCACTCCAGAGGCATTCGCCCACGATCCTGATCAGGTCCATGCCTTCTACAACATGCGCCGCCAGAACCTTCTATCGGCGGAGCCTAACGCTGCGCACCGGGCGCTTGCCCGCCTGGAAGCCGGTTTGGCAGAGCGCGGTGGCAGCCTGTTTCTGTGTACGCAGAACATCGACGATCTCCACGAGCGGGCTGGAGCGAAACGAGTGCTCCATATGCACGGAGAATTGCTCAAAGCCCGTTGCACAGCCTGTGGCGACACGATGCTATGGCATGAGGACTTGAGTGTCGCCGCCCCCTTCCCGTCCTGCCGCCATTCTGGAGGCTTGAGACCTCATGTGGTCTGGTTTGGCGAGATGCCGTTGGAAATGGATGCGATCTATGACGCTCTGCTCGGGGCCAACCTGTTCGTCGCCATCGGCACATCGGGGTCGGTCTACCCAGCAGCAGGCTTCGTGTCCGAGGCGCGAGGGCACGGCATCCGGACATGCGAGATCAACTTGGAACCCTCAGACAACGCCAGACAGTTCGACGAGCGGCGGTATGGTGAAGCAAGCGAGGTTGTCCCGGTCTGGGTCGAGCAGGTACTCTCGCAAAAAATTTGAGCGACTAAGCCGGGTTTACCGCTCCTCGCCCACCTCATCCCAAATAGTAGAACCGTCACGTTGGCGCACGGCCTGACGAGGGGCATAGTCCTGCTCTCTCGTTCTACGTTCGGCGGAGGTGATCATGTCCAGCCTTCTTGTCCATGTCACGTGCGGGCCTGAAAACCCGACTAAGGCAACCCTCGCCTTTTTCGTCGCGGCAGCGGCAGTCGAGGCAGGGCATGAAGTCCATGTCTTCCTGGCAGGGGATGCGGTCCAACTCCTGCGCGAGCCCGTGCGGAACGCCCTGGTGGGGCTCGGCACAGGTGCGCTGAATGAACACTATTTGAAGATCATCGCGGGAGGCGGTCGTCTCTACCTCTCAGGCGGGTCCTGCGCTGCACGGGGTGTGACCGATGAGGACCTCCAAGGTGTTCCTTATGAGAAGGGAGCCCCGCCGACCTTGGTTCGGCTGGTGATGGAGTGCGACCGGAACATCGTCTACTGACCCGGTGAGCACACGAGCCAAATGGAGGCCCCAATGCCATACGCCGTTTCCATAGCATTCCTCGACGACTTTGCGTCGGCGTGGAATCGGCATGACACGGATGCGATCCTCTCGATGATGACCGAGGACTGCATCTTCGAAGCCAGCCGGGGACCTGATGTGAACGGAACGGTCTACAGAGGCCGAGACGCAGTTCGACACGGGATTGAGGAGGTCTTTGCTACCTTTCCGGACGCCCGATGGAATGGTCCCAGGCATTTCATTGCTGGGGATCGCGGCATCTCAGAGTGGGTCTTCACGGGAACTGGGCCGGATGGCGCTCGCGTAGAAGTCCAGGGCTGCGATGTCTTCACGTTCCAAGACGGGAAGATCGCAGTGAAGAACTCGTACCGGAAACAGCGCACCGGCTGATCCCGGAATTTCCCTTGTCCAGCATCGCAGCACCGATACGTTTGTTGGCGATTGTGCTGCTAGGGAGAGCACAGGCATGGACGACGCCGCTGATCTTCGAAGCCTCTGGTTCCTCAACACCCATGTCACCATTCGGGTCTCTGCACGGGATGGATCGGATGGCATCTCGGTTCTTGAGCACCATGCCCGACAAGGGGACTCGCCGCCCCTGCACATCCATCATGATGAGGACGAAATCTTCCACGTCCTTGAGGGCGAGGTGCGCTACCGGGTTGGAGATCAGGAGCGCCGTGCCCGTGCCGGGGAGACGCTGCTGACGCCGAAGGGGATTCCCCACACCTACAGGGTGGAATCGGCTGAGGCCCGGACGCTCACCATCACGCGAGGCGAGTTCGAGACTTTCATCCGTTCTTTTGGCCGTCCTGCCGAACGGCACGGGCTGCCCGATCCGTCTGGTCCGCCCACACCCGAGCAAGCCGAGGCCCTCGCCCGCACCTGCCGTCAGTTTGGCATCGAACTCGTCGGTCCGCCTTTATCGTAAGATGCAATGAGGCTCGGCCTACGGCTCTAGTCTCAATAGTACAGCCGTCAAGGACCGTATTCAGACGGTATCCAGTTCCTCATTGAATGCACGCTCATCATCGCTATCCCAGAACCGCATCCCAAGCAGTTCGATCCACTCAACGGGGTCCTCCATGCTCATCTGCTCAATGAGATCATCGACCATACCTCGCAGAGCGGAAGGCACGATGACAAGCTTACCTTCAATTTCGATGTCATCGTTGAAGACGAGCGCACAGGCGATCAGGTCGTTTTGATCGTGAAGCAAGAGCCCCTGGACAGGTCGGCTCCCGGGTTCGCAATTGAGGAGCTTGCGGCGACAAATGATGTCGAGGGCTTGATGGAAGGTCTGTCCGTAAATAACCAGTTTCGGGGTATGATATTTAATGAATTCAATATCCGTTCCCTATTCAGTATCCGTTCCCTATTCATAGGAGAATGGGCATTGGTTCGAAGTAGCCGCTAACGGCCTTCTCTCTCAATGGAGTGGCTGTTATCGGAGCGTTGCGTCGGGCTGCGATTGTGAGTTTCAGATTCTGATACCGCCTGGGCGGCAATGCTGGAAAAGTAAGCCGCGAAAGCTGGACAATCGCGTAGACTTCGTCGCGCAATGTAGATGGTGTGATTGGCCGCAATGCAGTTGACCATCGCGTGAAGGCCGCCAGAAATTCATCGGGCGTGACCGGTCCCAGGGCAACGATCCCACGCATCATGGCGTCCTGGTTCAGCCAGACGTTCAAGGCAAGATCGCGCCACCACCGATCTGTACGGCGGCGATAATCAACGATGTTGCGTGCCTCTACACGCCAAGACCAAAAGTCGGCGAACGACGACAATGCAAGCTTGATCTCGACGACAAAGAGATTGCGGGCTTCCCCTCCCATCACCCGTCGAGCGACATGCCCCGAATATCGGCGGGCGCATTTCTCGCACGCAAGCTGCCCGCAGCGGTGATCAGATCGGCATGTTCCACCCATACATTATTGATCCGGCTTGGGTGATCTTGAAATTCGCAGCCAGTCGACCCAGGTCGGCGGGATGAAGCACGTGGACATGCGCAAGCTGCCCGCAGCAGCGCAAGAAGAGCGTCGGCGGCAGGTGATTGGACTGCGCGAGAGCGGCCTGACTTACGAGGCCATTGCCGCGCAGGTCGGCCTGACCCGGACCGGCGTGTTCAACATCTGCCGCCGCGTCGCCGAACAGGGTCGGGCGGGATTGGCGAGCCAGCCGCGCGGCCCTGCCGCCGGTAGGGGACGGTTTCTCGCGCCCGAGGAGGAAGCGCAGGTCCGCGCTCTGATGGGCCAGCACACGCCCGACGAACTCGGGCTGCCCTTTGCCCTGTGGAGCCGGGCAGCAGTGCGGGAGCTGATCGAGCAGTCCTGTGGGGTCCGGCTAGCGGTGCGCACCATCGGTACGTATCTGGCGCGCTGGGGCTTCACGGCCCAGAAGCCGCTCCGACGAGCCTATGAGCAGTCACCGAAGGCCGTGCGGCGCTGGCTGCGGCAGGACTACCCGGCCCTTGTGGCGCAAGCCAGAAAGGAGAGGGGCACGATCTTCTGGGGTGACGAGACCGGCCTGCGCTCCGACGATGTGCGCGGCCGCGGCTATGCGCCCCGGGGCCGGACGCCGGTGATCCGGGTCTGCTACCGGCACGCCGGGCTGAGCCTGATCGCGGCGGTGAGTAATCGCGGCGCCTTGCGCTGGATGATTGTCGACGGGGCGGTGACCGCCGCAACCTTGATCCGCTTCCTGCAACGCCTGATCCGCGACGCAAAACGCAAGGTGCTCCTGATCCTGGACCGGCTGCGGGTGCATCGAGCCGCCCGGGTCCGCGACTGGCTCAGCGCGCATCGGGCGAAGATCGAGGTTTTCTACCTGCCGGCCTACAGTCCGGAGCTGAACCCGGAGGAGGGCCTGAACGCCAACCTGAAGCAGGTTGTCACCCGCCAGGCGCCGGCGCGCAGCAAACAGCAACTCAAGCGGGCAACGGTCAGCCATATGCGTCGCCTGTCGAAATCGCCCGGGTGCGTGCGAAGCTACTTCAGCCACAAACCCGTCCGCTACGCCGCATGCTCAAGACAATGAGGACCGGATCAATAAAAAACCGTCGCGGACTGGGTCCGCCTGTGGGGTCAGAAACAGCTTGCTGGTAGTCTGATCCCGGAGGGGAGCGGCCGTTACCTTATTGGTGGCGCATTACCCCGTTAAAAACGTGGTCCATGGACTGTTGCGCGCTTGAGAGTGGTGACGCCCCAGGGTGATCCCGGTTAGGAATTTGACCTTTGGCGCAGTCCAGCCCCTCCCACCCCAAGGAGGAGCCGATGAGACGCAAACGAGAAGCCGGCAAAGATCGCCTGAGCCTGCCGGTGGTTCACCCCCATGCCGCAGCCATCGATGTCGGGGCCACGATGCACATGGCCGCCGTGGGACCGGACCGGACAGATGAACCCGTGCGCAGCTTCGGGACCTTTACCGCCGACCTGCACCAGTTGGCCGACTGGTTCGAGGTTTGTGGCGTCACCTCCGTCGTCATGGAATCGACCGGCGTTTACTGGATCCCGGTCTTCGAGATCCTGCAGGACCGCGGCTTCGAGGTGTTTCTGGTCAATGCGCGCGACGCGAAGCGGGTGCCCGGACGCAAGACGGATGTGAAGGATGCGCAATGGCTCCAGCGGCTGCATGCCTATGGCCTGTTGCGCGCCAGCTTCCAACCCAAAGCCGAGATCGCGGAACTGCGCGCGTATCTGCGCCAGCGTGAGCGCCTGCTTGAGTATGCCGCCTCGCACATCCAGCACATGCAGAAGGCGCTGACCGAGATGAACCTGCAGCTGCATCACGTGGTCAGCGACATCACTGGCGCCACGGGCCTGCGCATCATCCGTGCCATTCTGGCCGGCGAACGTGATCCGGCAGTCCTGGCGAACTTAAGAGACGTCCGGTGTCACTCCAGCTCCGAGACGATCGAGAAGGGATTGACGGGTCATTATCGCGCCGAGCATCTGTTCGCGCTCGAACAGGCGCTGGCGCTGTACGACACCTATCAGCACAAAGTGGCGGCGTGCGACCGGAGGATCGAGGCTGTCCTGAAGGGGCTGAGCCCCCATAAGCCCGATTCCGCTTCCTTGCCGCCTCCGCGCCGACGCATGAGCCGCCAGCCCAATGAGCCGAGCTTCGATCTTCGTGGCGCCCTCTATGCGGTTCTGGGCCAGGACCTGACCCGGATCCACGGCCTAGGGCCGTCCTTGGCGCTCAAACTGATCGCGGAGTGCGGCACGGATCTGACGGCTTGGCCCAGCAGCAAGCACTTCACATCGTGGCTCTGCCTCGCGCCTGGCAACAAGATCTCCGGTGGCAAGGTGCTATCCTCCCGAACGCGCCGGTCAGGCAGTCGGGCGGCGGCCCTTCTGCGGCTGGCGGCCGTGACGATCGGCAAGACGGAGACGGCACTGGGTGCCTTTTACCGGCGCCTGTCGACGCGGATTGGCAAGGCTAAGGCCGTCACGGCAACCGCTCGCAAGATTGCGGTGCTGTTCTACAACGCCCTGCGCCATGGCATGGATTACGTTGATCCGGGAGCGTCGTACTATGAGGAGCGGTACCGGAAGCGGGTGATCGATAACCTGCACCGACGCGCCAAGGCGTTTGGCTTTGTGCTCCAGGAGGTCGGTGTCGTCGCACCCGCGGGAGCTGTTTCTTAGGAAGCCATCGGCATCTTCGCGGAGGTGCCGAAATGAGGTTCGGCTTCATCGAGCAACATGCCCGCACCTGGCCGGTGCGGCTCATGTGCCGCGTGCTCGGGGTGTCCGCCAGCGGCGGCGGTCCCGGCCGGAGAGCCATCGGGCGATAGCAAACCGGCGCCTGCTGCAGGAGGTGCATCAGCTTCATGCTCGGCATAAGGGTCGCTATGGCAGCCCACGCATGCACGCAGCCTTGCGGGCCGAAGGGCACCGGATCAGCCGCGGCCGGGTCGAGCGGGGGCACTATTTCGCTAGCACCCGGATGTTGTGCGACCTTGATCTCGCAAATATGTTCCGGAAATCCTGTCCACTCACCTCTTCCCGGCCCAACTGCTGACCGATATCGCCCAGAAGCTCGAGGGAAAAGCCCTCGTATGTGCCAAAGATGGCACGCTCGGCAAACCAGCATCGTGCTTCATGTGATTGAGCCAGAAAGTTTTGCTGCAGGCCGCTATGGGTCTCCAGGAGATTTGGCGCCGAAGCCAGGATCTGATTAGCGCGACCAAACTGGTAGTTGTTACTGTCAAGGGCCGGGGTATGCGACGTTGGCGGCTTCAGCGAGGGAAGCCCGAGAGCTTGCTTCCTTTCATCAAACTCAAGCACATGCTCATAGAGCTGCGGTCCGTCGCCGATGGCGACGGTGTCGCAGTCGAAGTCACTATCAAGCTTTTCCTGTCCGCCGGTTGGGATGGCAACCAAAGAGCTGGGATAAACACCCCGGTGGCATGTAGGATGCCCAAGCAGTCGAGCCGCGTGTCCTCCTTGACACGACCCTTGCCTGTTGCCCAGTTCGAATGTGACTCGACGTTCTCGGCGGACATCACCAACGCGCGGTCGGCGTAGGCGGCCAGCCATATCTCGTTCGGCACGACGATCAGAATGCCATCGGCAAAAGGTAGGATCGTCGACCGCGAGTTCTTCCCGAAACTTCTGGGCGACATTAAAGCTGCTCGAGGATTTCCTCTCGGTGATAACGGTCGGCTTGAGGGTGTCACCACAGCGTCACTCTGGCGCGAGAAACAAAGGTTACTACATCCCAAGGCGCGCGAACTGCATCGACGCGTGCTCCGCCTCGGGAAGGGGGTAGCATGGGGCGATGCTCAACAACGACTTACAGAACGCAGGCGTGAGCTTGCCACGGTGAATCACGACGTCCTCGTGGCCCATCGCAGCCCGGGCGGTCTGCCACTGCCGATTGTGGCCGCGCTGTTCATTGGACTTCACGTGGCAAGCGGCGAAGTCGGCCACATCCAGCGTCGCCAACTGCCTTTCATGTACCGGCAGCTTCGTATGGATGTGCACCCACATCGGGCTTGGCATCGCACCATTGCGCAGCGCTTTGGGCTGCAGCCTGATCTCGAACAGCGTCCCTGGCTCGCCCTTCAAGGCGCGCGGTCGGTCCACAGGCGCCAGTTCCTCGGCCGCCCTGAGCTGTTCGAGGTACTTCTGCGACGGGAAGGCGTAGGTCTTCATGCAATCGATCATGATCGCTGTCTTTCGCGCGTTCAATGAGTTTGCCTGTCCCTGCACCTCGGACAACATCGCCTTAAGCCGGACTGTTTTGTCGTGCACTTCGCGCACTTGCGCAGGCGTGAAAAGGCCGCGTCGGCGAGGCTCGTCGAGCGCGGCTACACAGGCCTCAGTCTCGGCGGCGTGCGTCTGCAGGCGCTTGACGACGAGATCCACGACGTGGTCGGCGTCCTCGGGCTTCATCTGGCGCGCTTGCGAGACAGCTCTTTGCTGAGCCGGCAGATCGAACTGCAGCAGCTCGTCCAATCGCTCGAGTAATCCGGCCAGTGCTTTCCTTGAGGGCGGAGCCTGCCACATCTCCAGATGTACGGTTGCCGACGATGACTCCCTCGCAAGTGCCTCCTCTTGGCTCGCGAGCTTCTTCGTACCCAAATCCGAGAGTACGATAAGCTTGGCTGTCGGGACCGTGTCAGCGTCGCGCCTGGCGAGCTGCGGTTCCGGCACCCCTGCCGTCGAACTCCCCTCCCCTGCGGCCGGTGTGCGCTTGCCCTTCCCCTTCCTGCGCGCCGCGTGGCCCTCAGCCACTACAGCAGTATTTTCCAGTTTCGCAGCCACGGCCAGTGGTTCAATCATGGCTGGCGTCTTTGGCTGCACTGCCAGAAGTTGCATGACTTCGTGCGCCGTCCCCCATGCACCTTCGACGATCTGGTCCAACAGTTCCAATTGAAGGTCGGCACCCTTTCCCGCCTCCCTTAAGCTGGCAACAATGCCGTGCACCCCTGACCCGAATTCCGAAAGCCGCTCCATGACTCCTTCCAGAACGGCGCAGTGCTCTGCGTTGAGTGCGCGTCCTTTGCTGTACAGAACAGCGTCAGACGTCGAGAGGAATGCCGGAAAAGCGTCCTCGATGAAGGTTCCCAGCAGACGCACCCGGCCGTTCCCAGCCATGAGGATTTCCCTCACGGCTGGTTCGACCGTGCTCGCCTGAGGCTCAATCATTAGTTGCGCGAGAGCGATCCGCGAGTGCAGATACATGCACTTCGTATTAAGTGCCCAGCCCGTATGCAGGCGTAGCGCCGCCTCTTCGGCCTTCCGCATTTCAGGCGTGGCGCTTGGCAAGTTGGCGGTGGCGGCGCAAACGGACTGCATCCGTTCCGAGCGCAACACCTTCTTTCCCCACCACTCCATGCAGGCCACGTAGTGCTTCGCCACACTGGGCACCGCCCGGCTCAGCTGGTCGGGCGGAGCGTTGTCAGCTCGCATCTTGTCGAGTACACCTGCTGCTTTCTTCCTCCGTGGCTCCAACTCGTAGATAGTCGCAGTAGCCAGATTGTTGCATTCGTCTGCTGCATCAAGCACCTCGTCGCGGAGTTGACGAGCCTGATCGTCGGACAGAATGCTACGCGCCACATGTGGGGGCAGGCTCGCGTAGTAGTCCAGAGCTTCCGAGCCTGCCTTGACGATTTGATCGATCAGCTCTTGCGCCTCCGAGGGGTTCCGGGCTTGCGTGGCCGCTCTACGACAGAGATCAAGGTCGTCAAGCAGGCTACGCATTTTTCGTTTCGCTGCCTTGATCTCGTCGCCTCTTGGCGCTGCCACACCCGAAGTTAGTGACTGGCTCACGAGCGGGGCAGTTCTATCTTGGGGCCGAGAGCGCATCCGCTCCACGACGGAGTCGAACGATTGGCTGCCTTCACTAGGGGCAAGACGTGTCTCCGAGCGCGAGCTGCTCGATCCCCACGTGCTGTCGGCTCCAGCACTCCCAACGTGCGATTTCCCAGCTCGGCCAATCCCCGTCATGTTCCACCTCCAGTCAGATCGAGAATGCTCAGCATGCCTGGATAGGCTGGCTGGCTGACGAGTAGCTGACGGAAGGCGCTTTTTCCGGATGCACAAGAAAACTCAGATCACTGTGGATTGCAATTCCATGGGTTACGGTGTGCTGTTGGAGACATCGGGGATGACCGCGTGATGTAGGATAGCCAGCTGCAGTGAATGACTGCGGCCTTCTGCTGCCTCGCCCCAACCGCCATCAGGATCCGCACTGTCAGGCTGCGACAGAAGCGGCCGTGACGGCGATCCGGAAGAGTCCGCCGTATGCCGGCTGCTTTGTCTGTAGGGACCTGGCAAAGACCATCCCGAGTTGCGGAGCGCCGCCACGAGAGCTCGCTTCCTGAAACGGACTGGTTGATTGTGGTGAGGCAAAAACACCCGCCAAATATCGATTGGCAGACCTTCGGCAGCCGCACGTCCTGTTCTCCGGGAAGGAGATGGGCATCCGAAAAGCTTACGGATCCGGCGGTGATGCAGCAGTCCTGACCAGAGATCGAACGTCGGTCAAACCACGTTTTCTCGCCCCACGGCCGAATTCAAGCAAATCCGATGTCGCGCAGCTCCATTCCAATGTACAAGCTTGCCGAAGCTGCCGCCCGTCCCCGGCCCAGGGTGCAGGGTCGTTTCGCGGTCGACAGGTGTCGCCGCATGATGGCGCTTCGCGGGCGGAGCCTTCCTATGTGGACGACGCACTCGGCTGCATCAGCGGTGCATTCCATCGCGCGGAATGGTTCGGCTCACGTCTCAGCAAGGACGTCTCAGCGCGCTCAGAGCCTGAATGTAATCCTCAACTGGTCAAGCTGCTGCGCCGATGCTCCGGTCGAAGAAGGTGCCGGCCTTGAGCAGCGCGTGCATGATGACCACCAACTTTCGGGCGACCGCAACCGCCGCACGCTTAAAGCCGACCCGCTCTCGGAGCTTGAGGCCCCATCTCCGCAGGCCGCTCTCGGCTGAACTGCGGGCGAGGATGACCGTTGCGGCCTTGAAGAGGAGCCCCCCGCACATGGCGGTCACCCCCGGCGAGAGATATGGCCATCGTAGTCGACCTCGCCCGACTGGTAGCGCCGCGTCGTCAGACCGAGCCAGGCGCCGACCGAGCGGGAGTTCTTGAAGTTATTCGGATCCTCGACAGCGGTCGCAAACGATGTCGCGGTGATCGCTCCGACCCCGGGGATCGACATGAGAATGCGACAGGCTTGGTTCTGGCGCGCGCCGGCCACGAGTTGGCGGCCGAGTTCCGCGGCCCGGATGCGCAGGCCGCGCCACGCCTCCAGCATTGGCAGCACGATGGCAGAAAGCCCGTCATGGTGGACCAGAAGGCTACGGACATTCTTCTCGAATGTGCTGCCTTTGCCGGCGGGTACGACCAAGCCGAAGGTCTTCATGAGGCCGCGGATCTGGTTGGAGAGCTCGGTGCAGATCCGGACCAGCCGGGTGCGGGCCGCCACCAGCGTGCGGGTCAGCATGCTGTCGAAGCCTTTCACCCGCACCTCACGATAGAAGCCCACCTCCGCCAGATGGGCCAGACCGTCGGCATCATCCGCGTCAGTTTTGTTCGCTGCCATGTCGAGGGCGGCCTTGGCATGACGCGCATCGATGCAGATCGCCGGGAGCCCCTCGTCGCGCAGCGCATGATAGAACCACACCGACAAGGGGCCGGTCTCGAAGATCACCCGCTTCGCAGACGGGGCACGTTTGCGGATCAAGTCAGCAATCAGCTTGGGATCGGACGGGCACTTGCCGCGCCAGACGCGCTTGCCGCCTCTGCGGATCGACACCGCCGTCACTTTCATCGACACGTCGAGTCCGATATAATCGTCCATGGCTGTTCTCCATTCGATGCCTGGGCCCGGCTTCCCGTCGTGAACCCGGTCTCCGTCTTGTCGGGGAACAGCCACCGGCTTCCATGCACGTGACTTGTTCGGGCGACCCGCTCCCGCGATTACCCCATGTGGACGGCCCCAACCGCCTTTGGCATGGACGGATTGGGACGAGTTATGGGTGAGTGGGTTCCCAAATCAGTCCGGTGATGATTCATGGCGGGCCAGCTTCAGGAGGCGCGACCATGCTGACGGGAGTGACGGAGGACGACTGGGCAACGGTGCTGCGGGTGTTTACCGCCTCATGCTCCCGGCGCAAGGGCCGCAACGACCGCCGCTTCCTAGATCCTCGGCGCAGTGATTATGACCGTTTGGCGAGTGGCTCGAGAGGAGCTGTTTTGGGATAGGCACGGCCCATCTTGGTGCGGGCCTTCTCTGTCGTGAACATCCAGGTCATGCGTGTACCGGCGGCGTTGCGCTCGCGCCCCCACACCGCGATTTCCCGCTCGAGCCCCTCGCGCGTGTCGATCCGCCGGTCCAGGCACTGGCCCTTGAGCACCCCGATCTCGATCTCGACCATATTCAACCAACTCGCGTGCTTGGGGGTATAGTGGAACTCCAGCCGCCCCAGGAGGCGATGCGCCTCGTCAGGTGGGAAAGCCTCGTAGAGGGAGCCGGGCGTGTGCGTCGACAGGTTGTCCATCACCACCCGGATCCGCTCGGCCTGCGGAAAGTCCACATCCACCAGTTCGCGCATACACACGGCAAAGTCCTTGGCCGTCCGACGATCCGTGACGCTCACTTTGCGCCAGGGCTGGTGCGCATCCACCATCACGAACAGGTTCACCGTGCCACAGCGGCGGTACTCGTAATCAACCCGCTCAATCTGTCCCGGCGCGGCCGGGAGCGGCGGGCGCCTCTCGCCGATGAGCTGGACCGGGCTCTCATCGAAGCACACCACTGGCCGCATCGGATCAGGGCCCTCAGCATAGAGGTCGAGCACGTCCTCCATGCGCGCCACATACTCGCCATCGATCTTCGGGACGCACCACATCTTCTGCTGCCAGGGCTTGAGCGCGTTCTCGCAGAGGCGCCGGCGCACCATCTCGCGCGACAAGCTCTCGTGTTGGGTGAGCCGCACGATCTCGCCGGCCAGGAGTTCCAGCGTCCAGCGGGCCCGGCCCGCAGGCGGCTTTGCGCAGGCGGTCGCCACCAGCAGCGCCTCCTCCGGGCCTGAGAGCTTGCGGGCGGCGCCGGGACGAGGCTCCTCGCTGAGAGCCCGCTCCAGATTGCCCTCCACGAAGCGACGCTTGGTCCGGTACACGGTCGAGCTACCCACCGCGACACTCTGGGCAATCGTCTCGTCTGGCACCCCAGCATCGGCTGCCAGCAGGATCTGCGCGCGCTTGAGCGTGCGGGCGGCCTGCTTGCCGCCGCTGAGCATCGCCTGGAGTGTGGCGCGCTCGGCCTCGCTCAGCTCAACCCGGTAGCATATGTTCATCTCGGCCTCCCGTGTGAGAGGCCGAGCTGAATCAGCCGATGAATCGAGCGTGTGGCGGATGTCTGAGAAAAGCTTCACTGACCGGCAGGGCCAGTACCTGGCCTTCATCGACGCCTACACGCGCGTTCACGGCCGCCCTCCGGCCGAGACCGACATGCAGCGTCATTTCCAGGTCACGCCGCCTTCCGTGCACCAGATGGTGCTCACCCTGGAGCGGGCCGGCTTGATCCGCCGTCAGCCCGGAGTGGCGCGAAGCATCGAGGTGTTGGTCGCCCCTGAAGGCCTGCCCCTCCTGCGCCACCCCCAACCCGTCAAATCCTCTGCGCCGAGGATCTAGGAGCGGCAACGTATGGCACATGTAAAACCCGCAAAGTCCCCGCAAGGATCCGCAAGGTCCCCTGCTAAGTCATTGAAATCATTATCCGCAAGGTCTCGCAGGGATTTTCGTCCGCAAAGTCCCGCAAAGTCCAGGGTTTCCAAGGCTTTCAGCGTCCGCAAAGTCCTACCCGCAAAGTCCCACCCCTACGGGGGAAGGCCTGGCGTGCCGCCGCCTGTGGGCCCGGCCTATTCCCCCTGGGGTTTTGGGGTCGTGAGATCACACTTGGCCGCGGCCAACTGACGATACCTCACGCGCGCTTACCGAGGCGTGGACCACAATGAGCGCACGCCGGCCGACACCACACGCAGGCTGGTCGCAGTCCGCGCAGTTCCGTTCTGTGGCCCGCGTGGCCATCCGTGCTTATAACGCCACGCGTCATACGTTGCCGAAGTGCGAGGCGGTCCGGAGAACCGATGGCGGGCTCTGTCAGCAAATCGCGATGGGCAACGGTCGCTGCTATCTTCACGGCGGTCGCACGCCGAAGGGTAAGGACTGGCATAAGCCGCAGCCCGGGGCCACAGCGACGAAGACCCAGCGGAAGCTGAAGGACATCGAGCGGGCCGCAAAGAAGCGGGCCAAGCGCCTCGATGCAATGACGCTCGACGAGCGCAAGCGCTACGAGGATTGGCGGAAGACGCACAGACCCGGCCCGCGAGCCACAGAGCGCGCCAAGCGGGCGCAGGCCAGAGAGGCGCGGGAGCGGCTTGCAGAAATGGACCGGCCGGCGCCCCAGACCGCGGAGGCGCAAGCCCTGGCTGCAGTCATCGAAACCCTTCGGCATCAGGCGCAGCAACTCAAGGCTGCACAAGACACAGCGACCACCAACCTAACCGACGGGATATTCGGCTAATGGCAAAGAGCGAGCGTCAAATCCGAGAGGAGCTTATCCGAGAGCTTCAGACTACAGGCGGCCTCAAGGCCTACCAAACCGCGATGAAGATCTGTGACGATCCCCACGCGACATCAGCGGCCAAGGCCTCGGCAGTGAACTCGCTGCTCCGGGCAGGCGGGTTCTTCGAGAAGCAGGAGACGGCAGACGAAAAGGAGCTTCACGAGCTCTCCGGCCAGGAGCTTGAGGCAAGAGTGGCGAAGCTGCTGCGAGGATCTCAGGGCAGCGCCAGCGGCAAAGATGACCTGTTCGACTAACCCGACCTAAGGCTCTTCACCACAGCTTTCAGCTTGCTCTTCATCCACATCTTACGCGCGAGCTCGTTGCCTCTCTGGTTGATCCATTCTTCATACTCAGGTGCGCCTGGCTCGGGCTTCGGCCCCTGCGGATTGATCGTCCGCTTTCTGCTCGCGATGTAGGCCAGCAAATCGGCCTCATCGATCAGGACCGGCCGTCCAGGGATGTAGGGCAGCTTTCCAGCCTCGCGCATGCGCGCGACGGTGCGGGTCGAGCAGCGTAGGATCTCTGCGACTTCTGGTTCAGTCAGGAGCTTAGGCGCGCCATTCATGGCTGACATTAAGCAGGCACACGTTCAATAAACAATAGATATGGTCCAAAAGGGCCTGAAGTTGATATTTGTATGGCTATGTATGATGTTGTCGTAAGTAAAGACATACAGAGCGCGGCGTAAAAAAGATTAAGTCAGGCTCGTTGACGGCAAATGTGATTTGTGAGTACTTCTTATTAACGGGACGGAAACACTTTCCGCTGCATCTGTCGTCTGCGACTTTCTTCGGGTCCGGGGTCTTTGCATGCATGTCCAAGGCAGTAGGCGCAAGCTGAAAGCCTAAAGATGCAAAGGCCGACGCTGTAGCCGGTGTTTCAGCCCCGGACCAGAAACCGCCGTCTGAAACACGGCGCAATGAAAGCTACAGCAATGACCACAGAACGCTCGCGCATGATGCGCAGCGAGCTCAGCCTGTTTTGGGCGGAGTCTTCGCGTCTCAATATGCTCCGCCGCCAGGGCGACTTATCGCAACAGGAATTGCAAGAGTTTCGCGACGAGGCACAGGCGATTGCCATGCACTCTCGGTGGGGGCGACTCCGCACCGTCGCCGCGGCGCGGCTTGCTGAGACTGCCGCCTTACCTGCTGGACAAAGAGGGGCTGCCTGACGATCGGCCATATGGGCGCCGTTCTGGCGCCCTTTATCTGCCAGTAGGCGAGTTGGACGCTGGTTGTGCTACTGGCGTCTGCTCAGGGCCTGATGCGGCCTGGTGCGGTGCTTCCTCGGCGTCGTGAGAGTCGCTCAAGGATCCGCCTGCGCTTGAGTGCACCTGTTCGTGAGCCGCAGTCTGCGCTCTACGACGCGTCCACGCTTCGAGCACCTCTTCTCTTAGGGGCGGCCGTGGCTTCGGGAGTATTCTCCAGATCGTCATGGTGAAGACCTTGCCCACGGCCAACACGATCGCCATGCCATAGAGAAAGATCACAGGAGAGAAGTTCTCGACCATCGTCACTGTCCTCCTGCGAAAGGGAGCTACTGCCCAGACAGCTTCTTATACAGCCATTCGGCAGACCGGCCGACGATCAGAGGGATGATTGCAAACAGCACAACGACAATGCCGATCGAGATAAGCCAGAGCATCGGTGTATCTCCTAGCCTGCGATCCCAGTCGCGCCAGCCTTGGCACGGTTCACGATCTTGAGGATGGTGGCGCGGCTGCATCCGGTGGCCGCCTGGATCTGCGACCATGACGAGCCTGCCTTGAGCATCGCGGCAATACCATCGTTGCGGGCCTTATCCTCTTTCCGGCCCTTGTAGAGGCCTTCCGCCTTGGCTCGTGCCTGGCCTTGCTCTTGTCGCCGCCGGCGATCTTCGTAGTCCTTACGGGCGACAGCGGCCAGCATGTCGAGCATCATGCCGTTGATGGCGTCGAACATACGGACGGTGAAGTCATCGGCCTTGGCGTTGGCCATCATCCACGAGGTGGGGAGGTCCAATGCCACGACCCGGACACGATGGGCGGCGAGTTCGGCCTTCAGCTTCTCCCAATCGGCCGCAGTGAGGCGCGACAGCCGATCGACCTGCTCGATCAGCAGGATATCGCCTGGGCGTGCATCCGAGAGGAGCCGGAAGAGCTCAGGGCGGGCCAGCTTCGCGCCGCTCTCGTTCTCGACGTAGTAGGACGCAATGTGCAGGTCGTGCTCCGCGGCGAACGCCTCAAGCTGTTGCCTGGCGCGAGTGGCGTCCTGCTCGTTGGTGGAAGCGCGAAGGTAGGCTCGGACGAACATCTCGGATCACCGTCAGTTCACTTAGGATGGTTCACTTAAAATAGTCAATCGGTATTTTGCGAACCAGTTCAGAGATGGTTTTGAAAGGGCATGCTCATTTTGAACCAGATTTCGCGGAGGCCCTATTTATGGAATGAAGCTGCCCTTTGCTTTTTGCAAAGCCTTCTCCACGCTACTGTGGGCCTCCTGGGATAATGGCAGGATTGGGCGCGGCGGCTCAATCCTGGCCAGACCAAGAAGGTCTGCCATCACATACATCACGCGGATGCTGCCAAACGTCCTGAACAACTGCCAAAGCGGCTGAAATGCATCGTTGATACGCATCGCCTCCGAATGATCACCCGCTTGTGCCGCGCGTGTGAGGGCCAATGCCGGAGAAGGCAGAAGGCCCGCAACCACGCTGTACCACGCATCACAGCCAGCCAGCAGGGCGTCGGCTGCGCCCCAATCGCCGCTATAACCAATGGCGAAGCTTTCTGGGGTCATCGCCCGCAGCCGCTCCATCTCACCAGTAAAATCTCCATTCGCAGGAAGCGGCATTTTCACCGCTGTCACGTTCGGGAGCTTCGCCAAACGGGCAATCAGGTCATCGCTGAAGGTGAATTTTGTAGTGCTCGGATTGTTGTAGATGCACAAAGGCAGTCCACCTGCCTCGGCCACCGCCGCAAAGAGTTGAAAGACCTCCTCCTCGGTAAGAGGAGTGTAGGACATAGGGGCCAGCAACAAGCCATCGGCCCCTGCTGTTTTGGCATCGTGGGCAAGCGTTTGGGCCTCGTCGGTTCGAAGCGCGCCCACGCCCACGATAATCGGCGTCTTGCCGCCGACGCATTCCACCGCCACTCGCACGACACGCTGGCGTTCCTCGCGTCTCAGGTAGGCATATCCACCGGTGCTGCCGAGCAAGCCTATAGAGTCTGCCCCTGCCGCCTGGATGTTTTCAAGGAAGCGGCACAGCACGTCAGCTTGCAGATGCCCCGCTGCATCAGTCGGGGTCAAAGGAAAAGCCGACAGGCCGCTGAACAGCTTCGATGCTTTGTGTTTGGTCATCACGTGCGATCCCAAATGCAGGCGCGGTCCTGCAAAATTCAGTAATCAGGTTGAAGGGCGTCCTGCCAGAGCGAGGCCGACGCCAAGCGCGATCATAGCGGCTCCCGAACCTTCCCGCAGGCGGCGGATCAAACCGGGACGTGCCGCCGCACCTGTACGGATGCCACTCGCCGCGAAGGCCACCACGACATCAGCGAGGGTATTGAGAGTAACGGAGACAGAGCCGAGGACAGCAAATTGCAGGGCCACGCTGCCAGCGGCAGGGTCCACGAACTGTGGCACGAAGGCCAGGAAGAAGGCCGCTGTCTTCGGGTTCAACGCCTCGACCAGCACCCCTTCACGAAACGCCCGGCGTGCGCCAACGGGCGGTGCCGCAGTCCCGCCCGCCAAGGCCACCAACGCATCCCGGCGGGCGGCGTGAAAGGTTCGCAGACCAATCCAAACTAGGTAAGCAGCGCCCAGCAACTTCAGGGCAGTAAACAACTCTGCGCTCGTTAGTACGATGGCGGATATACCTAAGCTGCCCGCGAGTACGTGGACCATGCCGCCCAATCCGGTGCCGAAGCTGGAGGCCACCCCTTCCGCACGACCACCGGAGAGAGTGCGGGCAGCGACGTAGAAGATGCCTGGACCGGGCGTGATGGCGAGTACAAAGGCTGCGGCGGAGAACAAGGCGAGTTGGGTGATGTCTGGCATAGGGCTTCCTGGCGTGTCAGAGGCTCAGGCTCGGCATGAAGCCCGTAACGGCAGGGAGGACATGCCGAATCCCGATAGAGGGTGGACATGAGCTAGTCCAAGCGCCAGGATTAGAACACTTAAATTTTGTCAGCCAGCATTAGACTCTCTAATCCATGCTTGATTATGCCCAACTCGCCACTCTCGCTGCTGTCATCCGAACCGGCAGCTTTGAGCGGGCGGCGCAGCACCTCAACGTCACGCCCTCGGCCATCTCCCAAAGGATCAAGCTGCTGGAGGAGCGGCTTGGGGTTGTGCTTGTGGTCCGAGGCCAGCCCTGCACGGCAACAGAGGTCGGCCAGCGCCTGTGCCAGCACGTGGAGCAGGTTGCGCTGCTCGAAGGCTCTTTGCGCGGGAGCCTTCCGGGCCTTCAGGCCGAGAGCCGACCTGTGACCCTGCGGATTGCCGTTAATGCCGATAGTCTCGCGACTTGGTTCATCTCAGCCATGGCGAAGACGGACGGATACCTGTTCGACTTGGTACTGGATGATGAGGACCACAGTGCGGACTGGCTGCGGCGCGGCGAGGTCGTGGCTGGCGTGACGGGGCACAGCACCCCGATCCAGGGCTGCGACTGCCATCCTCTGGGAGCCCTGCGCTATGTTGCGACTGCAAACCCAGAGTATTGCGCCCGGTGGTTTGCCGACGGCTTCAGCGAACTTGCGGCTGCCCGCGCTCCGTGCCTGATCTTCAATCAAAAGGATCGGCTTCAAGCCGAATGGTTACGTCAGGTGCTTGGAGTCGATGTTCATCCCCCACTGCACTGGCTCCCCTCGTCCCAAGCCTTTGTGGATGCGGCCTTGGCTGGGATCGGCTGGGGCATGAACCCGGAGCCGCTTGTGATCGACCACCTTCGCGCCGGTAGGCTGGTTGCGCTCCAGCCTGACCAGCCGTTGGATGTCCCGTTGTTCTGGCAGCAGAGCCGCATCGTGAGCACCGTGCTCTGCCATGTGACCCAGGCTGTCGTGCACGAGGCCAAGAGAATGCTGGTGCCGGGCTGATCCAGGCGCGACGGGAGGCTTCGTCGATCATCTAAAGCGCAGCGTACCTACCCCTCCGCAGCGATCCTGTCGATCAGGTCACATAACCTGATGTCAGCCCCATATTCCGCCGCGAGCCGCGCCAGCCGATATTTTCCCCTAAGGGGAGAGCAGAGCGGGCAGTCGACACAGACGATAACTCACGTTCTCAGGATGTCGAGATTGACGCTTTTTCTCCCCGCCCCCTGAACAGGACGATCCCATCTCCAAGCTGAACAAGCGCGAGTGGCTAGTCCCCACGATAAACTCTCGATCTCCGATTTTCGTGGGGATCGAACCTGCTATCTATTTGAAGTGTCGAATTTATTGAGAAGAAGTGGTGCCCAGGGGCGGAATCCATGGCTGACACAGCTATGAGTCGCCTGCCCAGATTACCTACTCCCGCTATGGGAAGGCTGAATTATTGATCTGGAGCTCGCAAAACCAGCCTGAGCGTTACTCCGCAGCTCCCTATAGCAGGGCCCGAGAGAGCTATAGTCGGAACGTCGCGCGCCGAAACTGTTGTTCGTGCTTACCATGTGATTACTGAAAGCTGTGCGTGCGACCTGCCGGCGGGCCACATGGGATCTAAGCCTCTGGGATATATGGTGAGCGCGCTGGGACCCGAACCCAGGACCCTCTGATTAAAAGTCCGAGGGTCTCGCTGAGGCTGGGGGACGGATGCTCAAATGCGACCCAGGAGCCTACGGAGTCTCTTCAAGCACCTTTCGGACCGCAGCCCGCGGCAGGCCAAAGTGCTTCGCAACTTGTGCCGGCGCCACCCCTGCCAGAAGGGCAGCCCGCACTGCCTTGCGTTGCCCCTCCTGTAATGTGGATGAGGTCTTGCCAGGGCGCGTGGACTTGCGCCGTTGTTTTGATGGGTGCGAATTGTAGCGCTCAAGGAATACGCTGGCATTTCTGACCGCCACCTCCAATTCCGGCCGGCTCCCCCTGCCCTTCTCCATCCGGCGCTGCACCTCCTCCAGAAGCTGGACGAGTTGCTGGGCCAGCTGAGCATCCGACAAGCTGGCCAGCGCCAGCGGCTTGGCCGGAGCAGCAGCCGGTTCGGACCGAGGTGTTGGTACGGTGAGTGTGACCTCGAACAGATCGAGGGTGCGAGGCGAAGATCCCTTGTGCGACATGGACTTTATATGGGCATTCCGCCGCTCTGATCCAAGCTTGGAGGGAGTTCGTCACACCGTGCTCAGAGGCATCCAAGCCCCCCTGCTTCCCGTGGGTTGGAAGGTCATTTCCACCACTTCACGAACCCGTCCGGGGTCAGTTCTATCTCGGGCTTCGGGACTGTCCGCGGCCCCTTGCCTTTCCCGGCCTTGGGATCTCGGGTTCGTCCGGACGCCTTTCGGATCGGGGAATCGTCGAGAGGCCGAGTTTGCGCGATCGGCTCAGCAGAATGGGGCGCCTTTCGGGCCTTGCTGGTTTTACGGCTCTGCCCTGACGGCGGTGCGGCATGCGTGTTGGCTGTTGGAGCAGCGGGTGCCGGATGGGGTCGAACAACTGCCATGTGTCCCACTGCCTTTGTGCCGGTCCGCTTCTGGCCAGTTCGGGCCCCCGGCTCGGGTGCGGCTGGCGTAGCACCAAGACTTGGGATTGCGTCTCCGGCCTCCGCCAGGTCTAAGCCAAACAAGGCCGAGATATCGTCCGTCTCCAGGATCTTCCCAGGATCGGGCGGCCGATTGGAGAGTGGCAGCGCCGTCTCAAGGTTGGCCACCAGATCCTTCTCGTCGACTGCACGCAATTGGAACAGAAGCTCAGGAGCCTCATCGAGCCGGGCCCCGACGCCATACAGCACCGCGGCGACGTGCTTGCACATCAAGGCTCCGTCCGGGCAGGTGCACGAGAACCGGATGTCCGACGGCCTGGGGAACAGGCCTCGGTCCTGGCGGCAGAGCCGCTCCATCACGCCCGTGGAGAACCGGCCTTGCAGCAGCTCGACCAGGGAGTCGATGCCGCCGGCACAATCCGTGCAGATCGACCGCCACAGCGTCGGCGCCAACGCCGTGATGCTAACCGTAACCCTGTAGATTGACGATCCACTGACCAGCGCCTTGATCTCCAGCGCAGAGATCTGAAGGTCGATCACCGCACCGTTACGAACATAGCTGCGGCCGCGCGGCAGGCGATTGTCGAAATCCTGATAACTCTCCAGGTTGTCGCACCACGCCTTGCCCCAGAAGGTCCGGGCGATGGTGCGTCCCTCCAGGACGACAGGAGCGACCGGGTGCCCTTTCTTGCGCAGCTTTTCCACCTCGCGCGCGGCTTGCTTCCGGCGCTCCGCAACCGGAACGTAGGAGGGCCATGCTCCATCGAACCAAGGGGCCATCCGCCCTACTCCGCCATGACCGACCTCAGATCAAGAGCCACCATCCGCAGCAGATCCTCATCCTTCATCTCGGTCAGATTGATCTCGTCGCCACCAGCCAACAGATCGTCCGACAGCCCCTTCTTCGCCTCGATGAGGGCATCGATCTTTTCCTCCACTGTACCCTGGCAGACGAATTTGTGGACCAGGACGTTGTTCTTCTGGCCGATCCGGAAGGCGCGGTCGGTGGCCTGGTTCTCCACCGCCGGGTTCCACCACCGGTCGAAGTGGACCACGTGAGACGCCGCGGTCAGCGTCAGCCCTGAGCCTCCTGCCTTTAGGGACAGAACGAAGAACGGCACGGTCTCGTCCTCCTGGAAGGTCTGAACCAGTGCCCGACGGTTCTTGACCGGGGTGTCGCCATGCAGAACCAACCCACTCTGGCCGAAGATCCCACTCAAGTACGCGGCCAGCGGCGCCGTCATCTCGCGGAACTGGGTGAAGACCAGCATCTTCTCCTGGCGGGCAGCGACCACCTCGGCAATCTCGCGCAGGCGGGCCCACTTGCCGCTGTCCGCCTCGGCCCACTTGCCATCGTTCAGCCACTGCGAGGGATGATTGCAGATCTGCTTCAGCCGCATCAGCGTCGCCAGCACGATGCCCTTGCGCCGGATCCCGTCGGCATCCTGCAAGGCGTTGGTCAGATCCGTCACCGTCTCGGCATAGAGCGCAGCTTGCTTGCGGCTTAACGGGCACAGCGCCTTGACCTCCGCCTTGTCCGGCAGGTCGGCAATGATGGTTCTGTCAGTCTTCATCCGGCGCAGGATGTAGGGCCGGACCAGATCACGCAGCGGGCCGTACGGGTTGTGCGGCCGCTCGGCCAGGGCCTTGGTGGTGCGGCCGAACTCCTTCGCGCTCCCCAACAGGCCGGGGTTGATGAAGTCGAAGATCGACCACAGGTCGCCGAGGTGGTTTTCCACCGGCGTTCCGGTCAGCGCGATGCGGGCTCCCGCCTGCAGGGCCTTGGCCGCCCGGGTCTGCTTGGCATTGGGGTTCTTGATCGCCTGCGCCTCGTCCAGCACCACGAAGCGCCAGGACGTTTCGCCCAGCACCGGCAGGCGCAGCAGCGAGCCATAGCTCGTGATCACCAGATCCAGGCCCGACAATACCTCCCCCGTCATCTGATTGAGGTCTTCGGCCGATACCGCCGAGGGATGCACGATCTTCGCGTTCAGCCCAGGGGCGAAGCGCTCGATCTCCGCCGCCCAGTTGGCCAGCAGCGATGCCGGCGCCACCAACAGGCTCGGCTTGCGCGCGGCTCCCTTCCGCTTCTGGATCAGCAGCAGCGCCAAAACCTGGATGGTCTTGCCCAGACCCATGTCATCGGCCAGACAGGCACCCAGGCCAAGTCCGCTCAGGAGGTGAAGCCATTCGACACCGGCCTTCTGGTACGGGCGCAAGCGTCCCTTCAGGGCCGGGCCAGGATCAACCCCGGCACCGTCGGGGTTGCGCAGCGCCTTCAGCGTCTGGGTCAGCCACGTTCCGGCCGTGACGTGAGACCAGTCGGCAACCGCGGCGGGCTCGTCGTCCCCGGTGGCCTCAGTGCCGGCCAGCAGGCGCATGGCCTCGGCAAAGGTGAGCCCCTCCTGCTCGGCGAGATCCTGCACCTCCTTGAAGCGGCGCATCGCGCGTTCCAGACGCGGACGATCGACTTCCACCCATTGGCCCCGCAGCAGCGCCAGCGTCTCGGTCCCGGCGAGCAAGGCGGCCATTTCCTTAGCCGTGAGCGGCTCACCCTCCAGGGTCACGTCCATGTGGAAGTCGAGCAGGGCGTCAAGCCCTGTCCCGGAGGGCGGACGGGCGCCAACTGTGGCGGTGACCTGCGGGCGTGACGGGCGGCCCGCGCGCCACTGAGCCGGCAGGCGCACGATCACACCGGCGCTTTCCAGGTCGGGCACGCTGTTCAGGAGCCGTGCGGCCTCGGCGGGACTCCAGCGGAGAGGATGAAAGATTTCTCCGGCATCGATCATGGCCTTGAGCCAACTGACGCGCTCCGCCGCCCGCTGCACCGGCATCAAGAGCGACAGCAGCCTGTCTCGATTGGCGGCGCCGGCGTATTCGTGCAACGCCTGGCCGAGCGGCACATGCTGGGCCCTCGCCTGGGACGACAGACGCGTGGTGTAGGTGGCCAGGAAGGCAAAGGGCCATTCCGGGTCGCGGCGGTTCTCCGCCAGATTGAAGTGGACACGGCCGATCAGATTCCAGGCCGGGTTCAGCGTTTTGAGAAAACCTTGCAGTTCAGTCCCGGATGCTGTGAACAGCCCGGCGAATGCGGTGGACAGATCGTCCCACAGCCCACGCAGGATGTTGACGGTCAGGTATTCCGCCCCCGGCATCATCGGGGCGGTCAGCACGAGTGTGGCGAGTTCGTTCTCGGCCAGCGGGGCAACGGCGGACGGCGTCTCTCCGCCCCCACCCGCGCCATGAAGACAGACTGCCTCAACATAGCGTGCGGCGAAATCGCGCCACCAGATGAAGGCGGGGGGCAAGGACTGACCGATTTCTCCCGCTCCGAGTTGCAATAGCCCATATCCGGTGCCACGGCCAAACGCCTCGGCCAGCCGTGCCGCGACTTTGTCATCCAGGGTGGGCGCGTCGACTGCCTCCTCCAGCCAGAGGTGCCCGCGCGGGGTGAGACGCAACTGCACCCGGGGCATTGTGGCTGAAGGCGCTTCCAAGTGTTTCAATCCGCACTATCCGTTTTACAGAGCCGCAAGACCCACTGAACACGGCTGAGAGCCGTCACGAGGAGCACGCGAATTTGTCGGGCGGAATGGCGCCGATCCGGCCCGGATCGCTGCCATTCCGCCAGATCGGCACCAATGAAAGGGGCATAGCACCATAGCTCACAGGGATGCTGCACAGATTCCGATACTCGTCACACGAGGCGTCATGCTGTCGCGACATGGTCGTCCTGTCCCTGGGCCGATACCTCGGAGGCACATCGCAGGATGCCGCGCCGCCGATCATACAGGTGCATGATGCTAGCTGGTGCCAGCGCGTCCGGCCAGAACGTAAAGCCGGCGTGCTGCTGCAGGAACGGTTCCCGCCCGCAGCCCGGGACCAGGCATTCCCGCTTGCCCTTCGGACACCGCGAGAAGGGGCAGAGCCGGCCTTGATAGGCGTCCGCCTCTCCTTGTAGAATGAAGATCTCGACCTGATGGTGAGCCACCCCGATCTGCTTTTCCTTGAACAGCTGGTGGAGGGCCATGCTGCGGGCCCGGTTGAGCGTCTGGAGCCGGTCCAGGCGATCGAGCCATACTGCTAAGTCGACATCCTTGCATTCGTGCCAGACTGGAACGTCCCAGTCTCGGAACGGCTGAAAGCGCGGCACCTCCCGCCACAGCGGCCGGGCGATCGAGCCGATCAACGCCACCGCCGCGACCTCTGGAACCCCGGAGAGTGCTGCAGTCACGGCATCAGCGGCCAGGCGAAACTGTGCCTGGCGGATCAGCATCTGGCGGTCCTGTGCGGCGATCTCCCGGCGTGTGGGTCGTCTCATCGTCAAACCCGTTCCAAGCGAGCGCCAAAAAGGAGAATGGAGATCAATCCCAGCCAGGTCAAAGATCGAAGTCCTCTGGACACACCAAGGTAAGCGGAGCAGATTTGGGGCGCAAGCTTGAACCGTTGTGCAGAGAAGGTTCGCTACGGAGCGACGCCCGCCCGCGCCATTCCGCTCAACCTGCTTTCCGCTTGGCTAAAATCAACGCCAGGGGATTGGGCCTCGCCTCACCGACCCGATGGAGCGTGTTTCGGTCCTGATGAGCAAAAGGTGTGTCCCGGCCATGCACCAGCAGTTCGGTATCGGTCACATAGCTCCAGCTCCCGTCCGGATGGAAGGTAATCGTGATCTTGTAGGTGTCCGTGCGGAACGCCCGCTCCAGAAAGGTTGTCGAGCAGATGCCGTATCCGGTCTGCCCGCGGGTCGCCGTCACGACGATCTCGTCGGAATCGGGTGTCGTCTGGCCAGCCGCGATGGCGACTTGCCCGCGGGGAATGGCGATGGTCTGCATGACGAGGCCGGTCGCCGGCTCCCAGAGCCAATAGCCGACCTGATCATGGAAGGTGATGTCCTCCTCCTCGGTCGTGATGTGGATGTGGTAGCGCAGGCCGTAGAGCAGCTGCGGCCCGTTGGTCTGCGGATCGATCGCCTGGAAGTCGATGGTCTCGATGAACACGCGCCGCTCCGGACCGTCCGCCTTCGGGTTGAGGTCGACCCCCTTGCGTGCGCGCCAGCGCCCAGCCAGCCGCCGCAGAGGACCCAGATTGTTGAGCGTTTCCGGGTCGACGTCGCTGGGTTCGGTGAAAACGTCTGTGAGGGCAGTCATAGGTGAAGGCGTCATGACGGAACCTTTCTGTTTACAGCGGCCAGCGCAAGAACTGTTCCCATTGACACGCTAAGGTAGAACGAATGAGGAACTTGCACTTATTAGTAAGCGTGGTGTGATGGCCGCTGGCTGGGACAGGATAGTGTCCGTCAATGGCCAAGTGGACACTAAGACCGTGGCGTCCAATTCCATGGAAGCAGTTCATCGATCCTGTTGACTGGATGATCAGCGATGCGCTCGATGACGTCGGCGAGATAGGCTTGCGGGTTGATGCCGTTCATTTTGCAGGTTTCGACGATGGTGTAGATGACCGCTGCGCGATCGCCTCCGGCATCGGACCCGCTGAAGAGATAGTTCTTCCGGCCCAGGGCCAAAGGTCTGATGGCCCGCTCAGCGGCATTGTTGCTCATCTCAAGTCGCCCGTCCGTGGTGTAAACCGTGAGAGCCTTCCAGCGGGATGTCATATAGCGGATCGCCTTGGCCAACTCGCTTTTGCCGCTGATGCGGGCGAGCGTCGTGTCGAGATGGCGCTTCAGGATCTCCAGAAGAGGAACAGACCTGGTCAGGCGCACAGCCAGCCGCGTTTCTGGATCCAAGCCGTTGATCCCAGCTTCAACCGCAAACAGCTCGGAGATCAGGTCCAATGCCCGTTCTGCCGAAGGCGAGCGATTGCGGAGGAACTCGTTGTACAGATCGCGGCGGGCGTGGGACCAACAGGCTACCTGGATCAGGCGCGTCTCGCCGGTGAGTGGATGGCCAGCATAGAGCTTGTCGAAGCCGGCATAGGCATCGGCATGCAAGAAGCCACGGCAAGGCGACAGCAGGTGCTGGGCCCGCTCCCCTTTGCGATCCGCAGAATAGGCATAGAACGCCGCGGGCGGCACGGCCGATCCCCATGGACGTTCATCGCGCACAACCGTCCAAAGCCTGCCGATCTTGGTCTTGCCGCGGCCAGGATCGAGGACCGGAACAGGAGTGTCGTCAGCATGCACCGTTTCGCCGGCACGGGCATGGGTTCCGATCCTGTCACTCAAGACCTGAAGCAGCGCTGCCATCGCCCCGACCCAGCCGGCCAGCGTCGAGCGATCGAGATCGACGCCTTCGCGCGCATAGATGTCACTCTGACGATGCAGGGGAAGATGATCGCAATACTTGGAGACCAGGACATGGGCGAGAAGGCTGGGACCAGGTCGACCGCGCTCGATCGGCAGCGATGGCATCGGCGCCTGAACAATCGTCTCGCAGGTGCGGCAGCTCAACTTCGGACGAAGGTGGACGACCCGCTTGAAGTGCGACGGCACATATTCCAGCACCTCACGTTCATCCGTGCCGATCGTGCTGAAGACGCTTCCGCCGCAATTCGGGCAGGTGCAATCCGGCTTGTGCACGATTGTCTCACACGGCAGATGAGCCGGTAGGGGCTTGCGGCCCAGAGACGACTTTGCCGTCGCGCCAGCCGATGGTGAGGATGCAATGGGCCGCGCTGCCGTCCTCTCGATGTCAGCATGAGCCTCGCACTCTTCTAGATCGGCAATCGCCAGTTCCAATTGCTCGATGAGATGGTCGAGTTTCTCCGAGGAGCGGCCGAAGCGGGCGCGCTTCAGGCTCGCGAGCTGCGCCTTCAGCTTCTCGATATAGAGGTTCTTGGCATAAAGCTCCGCCTGCAACTGCGCGGTCAAGGCGCGCAACGCCTCCAGTTCGGCCAGCACATCGGGAGCAGCAAGAGACATATGTTTCTCTAGCACAAGTGACCCGGTACAGCTACGTTTTTAGATGCAGAAACAGTATGTTATCAGGCCATCGTCGGTTTTGGCGGACGCTCGGGCATCAGCGTGCGCCGCCAATCCATGCCTTCAACGAGAAGAGCAAGTTGTGCCGCCGACATTTGCAGCACGCCATCGACAAGCGACGGCCAGACGAACTTGCCATGTTCCAGTCTCTTGGCAAAAAGGCACAGCCCGGTTCCATCCCAGTACAGAGCTTTCAAATAGTCGCCTCGCTTCCCGCGGAAGAGGAACAGATGGCCGGAATAGGGATCGGCGTTCATCCTGTTGACGACCTCCGCCGACAGACCGTCGAACCCACGGCGCATGTCGACCGGCTGGCAGGCCAGATACACCTTCGTTCCCGCAGCGATCTGGATCATGACTTCGCCCCGAGGGCCGAAAGAACCCGCCGCAGCGCCCGCTCGTTGACAAAGGCGTCAACCCGAACACGCGCACCGTTTGGCAGGTCAATCTCAATCACGCCAGGCCGCGCCTCCAGCATCGGCGTTCGGGTCGGCCTCTCGGCTTTTGGTTGTGCCGAACTCTCCACCGGATTGGCGTCCGGCGGGCGAAGAGCCGGCATTGTGATCGCGGGCCCTTCGTCGTCGCACGTCCCGAAGACCCCAATCGGGATGAACTCATTGTGCGATGAAGCTTCCGGGAGCAGCACCAGAGAAGCTGGACGGGGACCCAGCTTGCCTGCTTCGGCAGACCGGATCCAACCGAAAAGCTGATTGTTGTTGACGCCGCGTCGACGAGCCACCTCCGCGACAGCGTTTCCGGGGAGCCTGGCCTCCTCGACAAGCCGCCACTTCTCCTGCGTTGTCCAACTGCGTCGACGGCGAGGCTCCATCTCTGACATACATGCCGCCTAAGTGTCCGCTTCAATCTTCGTGGACACTTATCTCATCCTGATCGCTGCTTCGGTAGGCGGCCATGACGCCACGCTTACGAATGACCCGCCCAACGGCGTTCGTTATGCCCTTTCAAGTTGCTGCAACAGATGGGGTATTCGGCTTTGCGCCACACCCCGCCGGACTGTCACGAGGTGCTGCGCTTCAGGCTGATGGTACAACGTGGTCTGGGTAGGACCAGCCACAAGCATCAGTGGGAGAAGCGCAGCATGAAGCATTATGCCGGCCTCGATGTCTCGGTCAAAGAGACTTCTTTGTGCATTCTGGACGAGACGGGCAAGGTCTGCCGTGAACTGAAGGTGACCAGCCATCCAGACGACTTGGTTCAGGTGCTCCGGGATCCAGCCTGGCGGCTCGAGCGGGTCGGGCTCGAGGCCGGTCCGCTGTCGCAGTGGCTCTACAGCGGGCTGGCCGCGGCGGGATTGCCGGTCATCTGCATCGAGACACGCCACACCAAGGCGTTCCTGAAGGCGCAGGTGAACAAGACCGACCGCAACGATGCTCGCGGCATTGCTCAGATGATGCGCGTCAACCTGTTCCGATCCGTCCATGTGAAGACGCTGGCGAGCCAGCACCGGCGCGCCCTGCTGACCGCACGCAAGTTGTTGCAGGAGAAAGCCATTGCCATTGAGAACGACATCCGCGGTCTGCTGCGCAACTTTGGGCTCAAGGTCGGGGTCATTGGCAAGGTCAGGTTCGAGGACCGGATCCGCGAGCTCGTGGCCGACCTGCCGGAACTGGCTGAAATCATGGCCTGCCTGCTCGAAGCCCGTCAGAGCTTGCGGGAGCGCTTTGCCACTCTTCACCGCAAAGTGTTGGCGACCGTCCGGGATGATGACGTCTGCCGGCGCTTGATGACCATTCCCGGTGTCGGTCCCGTGGTGTCGCTCGCCTTTCGCGCCACGATCGACATTCCGGCGCGGTTCAAGAATTCCAAGGCGGTTGGCCCCGCTCTCGGGCTCACGCCGGTTCTCAACCAGTCCGGCGAGAGCAACCGGATCGGACGTGTCTCGCTGTGCGGCGACGCTATGATGCGAGCGCTGCTCTATGAGGCGGCCCAGGTGCTGCTGACCCGGGTGCAGAAATGGTCCTGGCTGAAGGCCTGGGCCATGACCGTGGCCCGCCGGCGCGGCCTGCAAAAGGCCATCGTGGCTCTGGCGCGGCGCTTGGCGGTGATCATGCACCGCCTCTGGAGCGATGGCGCTGAGTTCCGCTGGACGAAGGAGAGTGTCTTGGCAGCCGCCTGATCACTCACCGCAACAACCTATCACGAGAACAGAAGGATCGACGAGTTCCGCCAGCCGGTGGAGAGACGTCCCTCGCGGGACGATGGATGAGGTGAGTTCGCGTGGGCACTTGTCTCGGTCGCGCCTGGCGCGATCAGAACGCGCAACAGATTGGGCTGCCTCGTTCTTCTGATCCCATACTGGGAGAGCCCGAGAGCTGATCCCGAAGAGAAGCAAGACCCGCGAGTGACATCAGACATCGGAGCGGTAAAACAGCCTAAAAGCGCTTGACCTCAAACCGCCGAATAGAGAAGTGCCCGCCGTGAGGCTTCAAGAGTGACCGTAATCCAGTTCGGCAGACGTCAGCCAGAGCCTCCACCCTCCCGCAATAGAGTTTCACCCCACAAGCAACAGCCGCAGTATAAGGCTCCCCCACGCCGCAATCGAAGGAAGCGTTTGCGTTCCTTTGTTACAATGATGGTCGGAGGTTTCGTTGTGGCAGGCTTCGTCGGCCTTGAGGTCGGGCCGCCGCTTGTCGGTTGCAGCGTAAAGGCCAACATCAGCTTCAACTCCGGCGAGAAGATCTATCACGTGCCCGGACAGAAATATTACTGGCAGACGAGAATCAACTGGCTCAAGGGCGAACGATGGTTCTGCTCTGAGATTGCAGCCCGTCAGGCGGGGTGGCGTAAGTCAGGGGTCTGACGTCCCTCCCCGCTTCTCTTCCTGATCTAGCACGAGAGTGATATTGATCCCGCCAGCAGTGGGGGAACGATGCAAGACAACCGAGTGCCTTGCTATTCAGTCAAGGTCGAGATCCCGACTGAGCTCGGCCACCCAGCCGTTTCCTACTTTCTGGTTCGGGTCGACTCTCAGGCGGCGGCAATCCAAGCCGTTGAGGAGATATTGCCGGGCACCTGGGGGGCCGTCGAAGCCACTCTGACTGCTATTCGGAAAGAGACGGTTGAGGCGCTCGATCTGCGGCGCGGCATACCCCGTCAGATTTGAGCCCCCCTGCTCCTGCCTCTCTTCCAGAGGAGGAAGGTAGAGCTTGACAGGAACCTAAGAAATCGGCTACCGCAATATATAGATGCCGAAGTTTTGAGAGCATCGATTCGCCCCGCCACGTGCGGGGTTTGTAGTATCTAGACCCTAAACTATCGTTTCAGCAAAGCCGCTCCACCTCGGGGCGGCTTTTTTCATTTCAGGATGACAAATGAAGCCGTCCAAGCACGTTGATTTCCTGAACGCCCTTGCTCGCCTGATCAACAGTGCAGCAAACCTTATTCGGGCACTCCATCAGTCGGGGCTCCTCAATTACGAAAGCCTCTCGTCATTTTTCGACAGCATCAACTTCTGATGCCCTACTCCCGCGATGCTTCCGTTTCTGTGGACTGCGGGGATAAGACGCCCTCACCTATAGCTTGGTCCTCTCCGAGCTCACCGGCCAACCCGTCAGCACCTGGTCCGAGGAATGCCGGATTGAGATTGAGGCTAATTATCCTACGCTAGAGCATCGGACGGAAAAGTGGATCCGGTTTTCCGTTCTGACCGATGCTCTCATTCAAGAAGAATGCATCGGATGGATCCCAAAAGTGCAAGTCCACTTTTGGGTCCGATGCTTTAGTGACCTAACTATACCCATAAGGGTTAGTCCCTAAGGGGTATCACATGGTTATCTTGGTTATATCGAGCGCATTCATCGGTGGAGCGATTACCATCGCTCTCCTTTGGCCGTATGGGATAGATTTAGCCTTGTTCGCAGCTCCGTTTGGCGGGAGCCTCCTCACACTTGCGGTTGCTCTTCTAGTGCTCGCCTGGGACGCTATGAAGCGTCGGCGCTCGCAGGACAATCAGACTTTTCATATGAAAGAGCCCCGCCAGCCCTGAGGCCAGCAGGGCGATCTGACAACCAAGGGATGCGCCGCATCTCCTGGGAGGGCACGACATAGAGTCGGTAAGCTTGGCGGCAAGGGTCGCCGATGCGACCCTCCGAAAGCGTGACACCTTGTATCGGAACCATCCTCTAGCTTGGCTGTTCCCCATACCCCGATCTAGGTTTGCCCCATAGTATCGGTAACTCAGCGCTCTCCTTCGGGGGGGCGCATTCTTTTTTTCGCTAAGCGCCGGCCGACCGCATCGTTCATGCATAATCAAGGCACCATGGATCCAACTCTTATCGAACGGAGTAGCTCGTCGGGGCTAAGGAGGAGTATTCCTAAATAGGATATACTGCCTCGTGAACATAGGAGACTTGCATGACCCGAGAGCAAGTCGAGCACGTCGCGCGAGCGTTCTACGAGGTGGAATTCTCGCTCCCATGGAATGAGGCCGGAGAAGCGACCCAAAACCGCTTCAGAGGTCTCGCTCGCACGGCAATTGCCAGACTGGACCAGCAGATCGTGCAGTATCGCCGGTCAGTCGCCCAGCCAGCCGCATGACGTGCTACCGCACCATGTGTCGCGCTTTCACGGCTCGTCCCTTGTCGCAGGTTTACCTTATAGCGAGGATAAGAGTGTATCGGTCCTGGCCTGCCCCATGTGGGTGATCCGGATGTGATGTTAATTCAGCGTTGGTCTGGGCGCCAGCTTGGAAGCCGGTAGCAAGATCTCTGGTGCGGGCGGCCGGTAGCCCGAGGATGAGTGCGGGCGCACCGTGTTGTAATGCCGGCGCCAATTTTCGATCACCACCTTTGCCTCCTCCAAGGTGTAGAAGATCTCTCCTTTCAGCAGTTCATCGCGGAGCTTGGAGTTGAAGCTCTCGCAATAGCCGTTCTCCCACGGGCTGCCCGGCTCGATGTAGGCTGTCTTGGCGCCCACAGCCGTGATCCACTCGCGCACGGCTTTAGCGACGAATTCGCTGCCGTTGTCGGAACGAATATGGCCTGGAACACCGCGCAGGATGAACAGGTCCGAGAGCACGTCGATCACATCGACGGCTTTCAGCTTCCGGTTCACCCCGATGGTCCGGCACTCGCGCGTGAATTCGTCGATGATGTTGAGCATGCGGAACTTGCGCCCGTCATGGGTGCGATCCTCAACAAAGTCATACGACCAGACATGATTAGGATACTCGGGCCGCAAGCGGATGCAGGATCCGTCGTTGAGCCAGAGCCGTCCTTTCTTCGGTTGCTTTTGCGGCACTTCGAGCCCCTCCCGCCGCCAGATCCGCTCGACCCGCTTCTTGTTCACGAGCCAGCCGGCGTCCCGCAGCAGAGCCGCGATCCGACGGCAGCCGTAACGGCCGTGCTGGGTGGCCAGTGCGATGATGTCGGCCTTCAAAGCCGCCTCATCCTCGGGCTGATTGGGACCCTTGCACTGGGTGGAGCGGTGCTGTCCCAGAACCCGGCAGGCCAGACGCTCTGAGACGCCAAACTTGCTCGTCACGTGATCCACACAGGCGTGCCGGCGGGCGGGGCTTAGCTCGCACGATCTTCAAGCTAACTCCGCCTATCTCAGCCGCTTGGGTGCGCGAGCCGTCCTCGTAGATCACCGCCAGGGCCAGCAAACGGCGGGTCTGCGGGGCATTCTTGGCTCCGGCGGGCCAGTTGGCGCAGGCGGACCGCATTGTAACTAGTCGGCCCTAAATAACCCTGTACCGCCCGCAGTTTTTGAGACACCGGATTGAAGCCTACGCGGCGAGGGCCGCGGATGGAAGCAGGTTGTGCCGGACGGCTTTCGGCGTCTGAAATCCGTGCCGGGCTATCAGCCAGGTGGAGTTGTAGCTCTCCCGGAAAGCCAACAGCGCCTGGCGCAACTCCTCGATGGTCTCGAATTGACGCACCCACAGCAGGTTCTCCTTGAGGGTGCGGATGAACCGTTCTGCACAGCCATTCCCTTCAGGAGCCCGCACGAAGGCCGGCGAACTCGCGATCCCAAGGAACCGCAACTCGTCCTGGAATGCTCGCGACATGTATTGGCTGCCATGGTCGCGCCGGACCGACAGGCCTGCAGCAATCCCTTTGCTAAAGCCGCCAAAGTGCTCGCGTACGCCCTGGCGCAGCGGCTCGAGAGCCTCAAAGCGGGGGGCTTGGCGACTGGCATGAATGCCCACGCACTCGGCACTGTGATGATCCACCGCCACGAACACGGCAGCTTGCCCTTCGGCCGTCCAGCCGGTTGTCATATCCGTGCCCCACAGGGTGTCGATGGTCTCCGGAATGATCGTGCCGTCGTGGTTGCGCGGCCCACGCGGCGCCCCCATCCGGGACGGCGCCAGCAGGTCGTGCTCGCGCATCAGCCGCAACACCCGGCGGAGCGAGGTGCGGATGCCCTTCAGGCGCAGGCGGGCCCAAACTTTCCGATGGCCTTCGCCATGGAACGGACTGGCGGCCAGGACGGCACGGATCTCAGTGGTGAGCACTGGATCGGACAGCGGTCCGACCGGGCCGCGGCGCCGCCGGTCCGTCTGCGGGTTGCGATGGCGGTAGACGCTCGCCCGGGCCACGCGCCAGATCCGGCAGACACGGGCCAAGCCATAGGGCTGGCCGCTGCTCGGCGAGAGGGCCCGGCTCATCGCCTCGACCTCCTCTGAGCTAAAGGGCGGCCGCCCTCCAGAAGGGCAATCTTGGCCTCCAGCAGCTCACGCTCCAGCAGCATCTCGCCGAGCCGGGCCTTGAGCCGCTCAGTCTCCAGCGCCTCGCCGGTGGCCGGCCGGGTGGCGAGACTGGCCTCGCCGGCAGCCAGGAAAGCATCGCGCCAGCCGCTCCGCGTGGCGGCCGTCACGCCCAGGGAGCGGGAGACCGTGTCCAGATCCTCACCGCGCAGCAGCCGCAGAACCGCCTCGCGTTTGCGATGGCGCGACATGCGCCCACCGCGGCCCGGACCGGCCGCATCCTTCATCGTCTCTGTCATCATCATCACCCTTCTGCGGATCCCGTCCGCTTATAGGGTGTCTCAGGAAACTGTGAGGCGGAGGAAGTCGACGCTCCGGTAACGGATTGGTCTGCCGAGGCGGAGAAGGCAGCGCGGGAGGCCCTATAGCCGCCTAGTTTGGCACAGATGCGAAGGACGGAAGCCCAAACAGCCTTAGAGCACCGGAACGAGCTGCAAACTATTGGCAACGAATTCAGGGCCTTTCGGGTCATACGCCAAGCGATCAGCGCACAACCCCACGCTGAGCGATCTCTGACAATGGTCAACCGGATGAAATTGGAGCTGAAGGCCCGCCTCGGTAGGCTGATCAAGTAACCCTTGTTCTGATTGCTAAGAATTAGCAGCCCCTCTCCTGCAAGCTGCTTTGACCGCCTTCAGGCTTCCATCTTCGCGCCACTCTCAGGGGTTACACTTCAGAGACGTGAGCTTCCCCGAGGCATCATCTTGAGATAGTATCGCGGCTCCGCAAGCATTCGTGTGATTCAGCATGCTGGTTTGGGGCAGCAAATGCAAAATGACCGGCTCGAATTTCTCGACAATCTGCGCGGGATTGCGGCTCTCTACGTGCTTCTTTTCCACGTCTATCGGGTGTCGACGCCGAACCTAGCGCCCCCTCCGGCGTTCGCGCCCTTGATTGAGTTCGGGTATTCAGGAGTGTGGCTGTTCTTTGTAATCAGCGCATTTTCCTTGAGCCTGACGATGCCGCGTCATATCGCAACTGGCATGCCTTTGGTGAGCTTCGCAACCAGCCGCTTCTTCCGGATTGCGCCCCTTTTCTATACAGTAATCATCTACTCCACTTTACACTATTGCATAACAAGGTGGAGTGCGCCCGACTGGGGGCTAATCGCTGGGTCCGTTTCGTTTCTCTTCAATCTCGTTCCGAAATGGAGCCGGAGCGCCGTTGCAGGAGGGTGGGCGGTTGGCGTGGAGATGATATTCTATGCCATCTTTCCCCTGCTGTACTTCTTCGCCAAGGGCATCAAGGCACGCCTCATAATCTTCTTTGTGGGGCTCGTTATCTACTACATCTTTGCCAATCACTTTTCATGGTTGGTTTCTAACCCGCGTTTGTGGGCGCAATTTGATGCTGGCTCGATAGTGCGCTTCTTCCCCTCATTCACGTTGGGCTTGCTTGCCTTCGAAGCCTATGTCGCACTCAAGGTGAACCCGCGGGCCAAACTTTTCGGCTCAGCAGCTCTTGCTGCAGGCCTGCTCCTGTTCTTATGGCAAGTATCCAGGAGCCTGGGATGGGGCATCTTTCATCGAGTCCATGTCGACACCATCGCCTACGCCTTGATCTTACTGAGCGCCGCTTTGTGCCAGCCTCGCGTTCTGGCATCCCGTATTCTGTCGTACTATGGGCGGATCAGTTATTCTGTGTACCTTTGGCACATCCCGCTGATTGTACTGAGTGGCCCAGTACTGCAGCGCGTGTATGCCAGCGATGGTCCTCAATGGCTCCGTTTCGCTGCCGTCTCAGCAATCGTGCTTGGCTTAGCTACCATCATCGCCCACGTCAGCTATCACGGGATCGAGCGCCCGTCCGTGGAGTACGGCAAACGTCTCGTCAAGAAGCTCTCAGAGGCACAACGTCAAACCGAATAAAGTAGCCCCCGAATTGACCGGACACAATCTCCCACCTCGCTAAGAGACAGGAGTAGTGTTAGGCCCATGATTGGTTCATCCTCGAAGTTAGAGCATCGGACGCTCAAACGGACACACATCCAGATGCCCCAAAGAAATTCCAACATTCTTGCGGCTCAGACAAATCGCAGATATCGCAGAGGACGTGCCAGAGCGCATCAAAGGTTAGGACTTTGGTCTTGCCGCCTGACGAGTGCCTTCCGATCGATGCATTGTGTGCTATACCAGTTACCGTAAAAAATCCGTTTGAATGGTGCGCTCGGGACTATGCTCGTGCCGGACCAGGCGCTCATGCCCATCCGGGAACTTCGGATCGCGAATGCTAAGTAGTCGGCCCCGAATAATGCGTCGGCACGAAGCTGGCGTTGGTTTCAGGCGGCTTGAGAAGTATCCGGTTGCGCGGATGAGATGATCAGAGCTGCCATGAGCCAGGCCACAAAAAGCCTGAGCCAGTTCAGGATCAGCCGCAGATTGTGCCCGGCGGCCACCAGCAGCGCATTGATGGCGTCGCCGGCGGCTCCGAGCAGGTGATTGCGTCCCAGTCGCCCGTCCGCCTTCATGTGCCCAATCATCGGCTCGATCGCCGATCGTCGCCTGAGTTCCCGTCGGATCGTCGGTGTGAGTCCCCGCCGCTGTCGCGTGATGAACACCCGATCCGTCTTGGCGTAGTCATGCCCGCGATAGCCCTGGTCGACATAAGCCCGCTCCGGCTCGACGCCTGTCAGCGCGATGACCTGGCCGATGGTGGCGTCCAACGTATGGCCGTCATAAGGATTGCCCTCCGGCGCCTTGGAGGCGAGCACGAAGCCTTCCCGGTTGGTCACCGCCAGTGCGACCTTGGAGCCAAACTCGTACGGGCGATGCGCCTTGCCCTTGGCGATGCACACCACCTCGGGCGCATGCAGGCTATAGAGCTTGTTCTTGCTCGTGCGCTCCTGCACCAGCAGGCGCTCCACGAGGCCGAGCAGAGGAGCAAACCGGCGTGAGAGAACCTCATCACCGGCGACTTTGCGGGTGACATCGCGGTACACGCGTCCGAGATAGATCTTCAGCCGCTTCAGTTCGCGGCGCATGCGCCGCATCTGACGGGCATGGGCGTAGCGGCCGACCTGCACGGCCGCGCGTTTGGCCAGACGGGTGTGGGCCTGGCGCAGCTCGAGGCCATGCCGCTTGGCCTGCCGCACCAGAGCCTGCAGCGCCTTGAGATAGAGCTTGGCGTCGGTGGGATAAGTGATGGCTTTGGGCTGCACGGTGGTGTCGACGCTGATCCGCTCCAGGCTCGAGGGCCGCACCGCGCCGCTGTCCAGCCCGGCCTGGATGGTGGCCGCCAGCAGGCTCTCGAGTCCGTCGGGGCCGAGCCGCTTGCGCCAGCGCGTCAGCGAACTGGGATCGCACGGCAGCTGATGCTGGAAGTACTCACAGCCACAGAACCACTGGTAATACGGGTTCTCGATCCAGCGCTGCACCACCGCCTCATCGGACAGGTTGAAGGTGTGCTGGAGATACGACAGCCCGACCATCAGGCGCGTGGGTTTGGCGGGCCGCCCCAGGGGCCGATAGAAGCGGCCGAACTCCTCATCAAATCTGTCCCAGTCGATCAAAGCAGCCAGGCGGAACAACGCGTGGCGGGGATCGAGGATCTGGTCGAGGCGGCTGCGGTAGAGATCGCCGGAGCTCGGCATTGTCGGCTTGGGTCCCATGGCAAAACACCAGGTTTGAGCGGGTCCGTCCCCAGATGCTGGCATTCTACAATGCTTCGTGACAACGAAGAATCCTTCTGCCTCAATCAGTTGTGGGTTATTCAGGGCCGACGACTTAGTGATAAAACACCGGCTCGGAGAATATCCTGCGAGGGGTCGTCAACTGCATCTGGCTGACACAGGCGCAAAACGTTGGCAGTGTCGTTCGTGGCGCATCGCTCTCTCGACGAGGTTCTAGCAGACTCGTCACCCGTCTCAATACACCGCCCTTCCAACACCGTCATCACTCAGCTTCTGAAATCACTCGCGCTGAGTAAGGCCCGTGGTTTGGAAGAGATAGTAACTGGTAAATCGCACCCCTGCCTGTGCCGCCCGGCTGAAGAAACCGAGCGGTGTCGCGTCGGCAGGGCGAAGCACCTGATCAAACGCCCAATCGTTCGAGTTAATGAAGCTAGGTACAGGACAATGCTCAGGCACAGCGCAGATGATTTTGGGGAGGTGCCGGTTTCTGAATAGATTGTAGGTGTAGTCCCGTGTTACTGGTGCGGCAGGAGTCACGTGGTGAGCAGACATCATGGGGCCTCTCCCCTAAAGCCAGCGTTTGAGAGTTATTGATTTTCTATGCCCGGTACATTGTGCATAAGGGCGCTGCCATCGCGCAGTACTCCTCGAGAGTCTTCGTGAATGGACTGTAGCGGGATTTGCGGAGGCTCTAAATCCTGACAGGATAGAGCCATGACGAGGAGAACACCACCGTAGTCACCAGAGATGACGAACCTCTGCGGTGATCGGCCCTTGTGACAGACCATGCTCCTCACACCAGGCCTGGAGCGTTTCCGCCGCTGCTGCACCGGTCAGCCGGCTGCTGAGGTCATGAATCAGGGCATGGGGCATGGGGTGGAGTGTCATGACGGTTGCGGCGCTTCCGCACTCATCCTCGCCTGGTGGCCGATCACATGCGGGTCCAACTCGAGCTCGCGATCGTCCAGAGCTTTCGGCGGCGGAATCAGGAGAACATTGTTGATCAGGCGCGTAGGCCCGCCATAGGCGGCCACGCAAAGAGCGGTCGGTTTCTCGGCCAAGCCCTGGATAGCGCACACGGTCCTGGCATCCTGCAGCTCGAGATACTGCAGCTGGTCGACCTCGGTCATCTGCGATCGGGCAACTGCGATCAGCCTGTCGCTGACGCACTCGCCCTCCCCGTACGCAGTTTCCGCGGCGAGCAGGCTGCGGTCGAGGCAGAGCGCTCTCGTACGATCGGTCGGGCCGAGGTTGCTGTTGCACCTGATGAGTGCCAAACAGTCGGACTCGCGCACCGTCGGAACCGTGACAACCTCGATGGGAAGATTGAGATCCCGCACCATCTGCCGGATCACGGCGCATTGCTGGAGGTCCCTCTGGCCGAGGAAGCTAGCGCTGAAGAGTCTTGCTGCACCCATGGTTGGTCCCTATCCGCGCAACATGATCCGATTTCTCAGTGATGCGATTGCCGAAAACAGAACAGCGCCACTGATCGCTCCGAACAGTGATGCTCCAACAACATGCGTGTAGACATTCTCCGGGATCTGCATCGAGAAAGAGGAATAGATCTGATGGACAACGCTCAGTGCAAAACCGGTCAGCCCGCCATAGCGCAAGCTGGCTGAAATGCTCGACGTCAGCGTCGGCCTAAGAGGCTTTACCATGGGCGGCAGCCGTCCGATCGGCCTCCTGTGCGTCTGACACTAACAGTCGGGGCCTCACTCGACTGTGCCGCGACGTGAGAACCGGCGACGCAGTAAATTGGATGACCCAGTGAGGCTCGATCGACACCTCCACAGCAGTCTTTGGATTGTGCTGCAAGCGCTGAGCCTTGTCGTGCATAGTAACGATGCCGAATGAAGAGAGCTTCACGCTCTCACCGTCCTCCAGCGCCGCGGAAATTGTCTTGAAGACCTGCTCAACCAGATCTGCGGCGTCGTCCTTTGTGACGTTGCCCTGCTGGTACATGGCTGCTGTTAAATGGGCGTGGGTTACGCGCTTGCCTATCATCAGCACTCTCCTACTGGGGTTGGAAGGGGGGGCGTCCGTTACCAGAGCCCAACTTTAGGAGGAGCGACATCCTCCGAGGAGCGCAATCACAGAGTAAACGGGAATCGCGCAAATCTCTTACCATTTTATGTCAGCATTTGAACACTCGTCATGTGAAGGTAGCTGATTTCGGCTTTTTACCTATCAAGCGCAAGATCCGTGCCAGAAGGCAACAGTTTAGGTCACACAAAGCGCATTGTTCTCATCTTGCCCCCACACGTTACCCGAGGTACCTTTCTTGACCACTCGGAATTCTTGGCGACTGTTGCGAACCTCGCTAACGTTGAGCTTCAGTGGGCTGTTGCAGCTAGAAAACCGGCGCCGGATATACAGTATCGCGCCTCGGAAGCTAGTAATGCTGAAATTGAAGAAGACGATGTAGAGCGACCGTGGTGTCATTAGTTCAAGGGCGACATAGGAAGATTTCATGGAAAGAAGAGCTGGCTCGGGAAATTTGAACAGCGGGATAAGTGGAGTTTCTGCCTGACTGTAGCCAAAATGGCTGCCAGACAGGAGAGACCATGAGCAAGCGACCCCGCCGGAACCACTCTCCGGCTTTCAAAGCGAAGGTGGCCCTTGCCGCCGTGAAGGGTGAGAAGACCCTGGCCGAGCTGGCCCAGCAGACCGTATGTTCGTTGCCGGCGGAGGTGGCTCGTCCACACTATGCGATGAGCGAGGGTTGCGCCGGATGGGCCGGCGTCGAGCCTCCCGCGCAGGGGACGAGCCATGCAGCAGAAGAGCAAGGTGTTTGTCGGTCTGGATACCTCGAAACTGAAGATCTCCGTCGCCGTGGCCGAGGACGGCCGCCAGGGCGAGATCCGTTTTCTCGGTGAGATCGACAACACCCCGGAGGCCGTGCGGCGTCTGGTGAACAAGCTGGCGAGCCGGCACAGCGAGTTACTGTTCTGTTATGAGGCCGGTCCAACCGGCTATGGCCTGCAGCGCCAGATCTCCGCGCTCGGCCATGACTGCGCGGTCATCGCCACCTCACTGATCCCCAAGCGCCCGGGCGAGCGCGTGAAGACCAATCGCCGCGATGCCCTGAGCCTGGCCCGGCTGCATCGGGCCGGGGAGCTGACCGCCATCTGGGTGCCGGATCCAGGCCATGAGGCGGTGCGCGAGCTGGTGCGGGCGCGCGAGGCGGCCATGGAGGATCTGCGCGAGAAGCGCCAGTACCTGCAATCCTTCCTCTTGCGCCATGGGCGGATCTTCTCCGGCCGCAAGCCGTGGACCCGGGCGCATGCGCGCTGGCTGGCCGAACTCATCTTTGAGCATCCGGCTCAGTACTTGGTCTTGGGCGAATACCGGCAGGCGATTGCGGATGCCGAGGCCCGCTTGGAACGACTGACCCAGCAAGTCGCTGAGGTGGTCTCGACATGGTCGATGGCACCCGTGGTCGAGGCTTATCAGGCCCTGCGCGGGGTGGCGCTGCTCACCGCAGTGACCTTCGTGGCCGAGATCGGCGATGTGCGCCGCTTCGAGAGCCCGCGCCAGCTCATGGCCTTTCTGGGTCTGGTGCCATGCGAAAGCTCGACCGGCGAGCGGGTCCGACGGGGCAGCATCACCAAGGCTGGCAATACAAGGGTCCGTCGGGTTCTGATCGAGGGCGCCTGGACCTATCGCTTTCCGGCCCGGATGAGCCGCGTGCTGCAGGAACGCCAGGAGGGCTTGCCGGCAATCGTGCGGGCGATTGCCTGGAAGGCGCAGCTGCGGCTGTGCGCGCGCTATCGCCGGCTGATGGCGGCCGGCAAGCGCCAGACTGTGGTAGTCACCGCCATCGCGCGGGAGATGGCGGCGTTCCTGTGGGCGATCGGCCGCGAGATCCAACCCCGTTCGGCCGCCTGAAGGCGCACAAGGACAAGATCTCACGAAGAACCGGATCACGTTCGACTGACATCTGTGATTGCGCAGCACCGGAGGCAGAGCCTCGGTGGGGAATCCTCGTACGAATTGTGTGGCCGATGGGACATCATTGACGCCCGCCAGCAGATCGAGGCAGCCCCGGACGAACACACGGAAATGCGGTGACCAACCCGCGCATCAGAGTCTGCTCGACCGTCGTCTTGACGGCTCTGTCTCCGGCCCTGCGCAATTACTCCATCCTGCCACGTCCGGCTCCCGTCTTGGGATCGTACTCCCACGTCCAAGCTCATTGACAACGAACATCAGAGTTCGATGTTCATCCCAACCAGATCACCCAGTGGAAGGCGCAGTTGCTCGAGGGAGCCGCCGGCGTGTTCGGGCCCGAGCCCAAGGCCGGAACGGGCACGCCGCCGCTGGATGTAAAAACCTTGCACGCCAAGATCGGCGAGCTGACCCTGGCCAACGATTTTTTGGAAAGCGCGCTCGGCAAAGCCGGAGTGTGGCCGAGCGCAAAGCGATGATCGACCGCGCGCATGCCCTGCCGCTTAGTCGGCAGGCTGCGGCGCTCGGGATCAGCCGGGGCTGCCTCTATTATCGACCGCAGCCTGCCTCGGCGGCCGATCTGGCCCTCATGCGGCGGATGGGCGAGTTGCACCTGGAGTATCCCTTTGCGGTCAGCCGGATGCTGCGCGACCTGCTGCTGGCGGAGGGCTTCACAGTCGGACGCCCGCATGTTTCCACGTTGATGAAGCGGATGGGCATTGAGGCGCTCTATCGCAAGCCAAACACCTCCAAGCCGGCACCAGGGCACACGGTCTATCCCTATCTCCTGCGCAAGCTGTCGGTGACGGGGGCCAACCAAGTCTGGGCCATGGACATCACCTACATCCCCATGGCTCGCGGGTTTGTCTATCTCGCGGCAATGGTCGACTGGTTCAGCCGGCGGGTTCTGGCCTGGCGGCTGTCGATCACTCTGGAGGCCGCCTTCTGCATCGAAGCCGTGGAGGAGGCGCTTGCCCGGTATGGGCGGCCGGAGATCTTCAACACCGATCAGGGGCGCCAGTTTACGTCGATGGCCTTCACGGATGTCCTGCTCAAGAACGAGATCGCAATCAGCATGGACGGTAAGGGCGCCTGGCGCGACAACGTCTTTGTCGAGCGGCTCTGGCGCAGCGTCAAATACGAGGAGGTGTATCTGAGGGCCTATGACAGCGTGTCCGAGGCCCGCGCCTCAATCGGCCGCTATCTGACTTTTTACAACAGCCGGAGGCCTCATTCATCCCTTGACCGCAAGACACCCGATCAGGCTTACTTCGACCCGCTGCCGCAGCTTGCGGCGGCCTGACCCCGGCAGACGCTCCACTTATCCAGCCGAAAACGCTGTTCAAACAAACCAAGCCACCTCAGTCTTCTAAGGCGCTTGAGCGCCGCTGGCCCGCGATTTGCCTCTCTTGTTGAGTAAGCGACTCGGCCTGCTGAATACCGCCAGGTCCTAAAGGTTCAAGATGCAAGAGGACACAAAACGTGGATAGCGGCAGCAGTGGCGGAACGTTGGCGTGGCACCAGCCGATAAGTGGTTTCTCGGCGGATCTGTCCGTCCTCGGGATCGCATTGGTTTGGGGTGCAAGCTATCCAGTGGCGAAAGGTGCGCTCGTTTTTGCACCTGTTCTCGTCCTCATCTTTTACCGGTTCCTGATCACTGCAGTCGCCATGTCCTTTGTCGCACACAAGGAAATTGCCGCAACCTTCGTGGGGATTGTGCGCGCGGCGTTGTACTGGGGGCTATCCTGTTTGCGATTCTCTTAGCAGAGACCTATCGCGTGTCCTCAACGAACGCCTCAAATACCGCGCTGATCATCTCATTGTGCGTTGTTTTCACGCCCATCTTTGACTATGGACTCTCAAGAAAGTTGCCGCCGATTGGCGTTCTGGCCGGCGCCGGATGCTCTTGCTTAGGTGTCGCCACCTTGATGGGAGGAACGACCGCTTTCACCTTCGGGGATCTTCTTGTTCTGAGCGCCGCCGTATTGCGGGCTATTTTGGTGGTCACGACGAAGCGGCTGATGGCCGGTCGCCCTGTATCGTCAGCCGCCTTGACGACCCTTCAAGCCTCCACTGTCGCCATCCTTACGGTTACGCTCTTCCTGCTGCAGAGTGGCGCTTCCGAATAGGCGGTCAAAGGCGGTGGTCAGTTCTGGGCATCCGTCGCCTTCCTCTCACTCCTTTGCACAATTGCGGCCTTCTATGTTCAGAACGCTGCCATTCGGGGCAGCACGCCGACCCGCGTTGGCCTGCTGATGGGTACCGAGCCGCTCTTTGGCCTCCTATTCGCTGCCGTTATTGTGTCTTAACCGCTGACACTTCCCAGCCTCTGCGGGGCCGCCCTCATAATCGTCGTAACCACCGCCGGTACTATCTTTGAGAGGAAGATGGGATCATGAACACTCCAGCGTCACCCATAAATCGGCTGATTGGTCGCATTGAAAGCTTTGAAGATATCGTGACCTTTAGCGATCACTCTAAACCGGTCGTGACAATGTTCAGTGGCGGCTTGGATAGCACTTACCTGCTTTTCAGACTTCAGGAACTCGGCTTTCAGAATATCGATGCCGTTGCGGTCGGCGCGGGCGAGCCCATCGACCAGCCACTGCTGGAGCAGACCGCCGCAAGGTTCGGCGCCCGTTTTATCTGCCTTGATGGCCGGGGGGCTTTCATCGAAAGGGGCGTCAAGCCGGCCATTCGGGCCCATGCCAAGTATCTCGGCAATTACCCGCTGAGCAGTTCGTTGAGCAGGCCGGTAATCGCGAGTATAGTTGCCGATCATGCGGCGACCATTGGATCGGAGCTGCTCCTTCATACGGCAAACCTGTCGCAAAATAGCCTGCCGCGCCTCAACAACAGTATCAAGCGACACGGCTTTTCCGGTCTTTTCGGCAGCCCCTATGTTCAGTCCGTTGTCTCGAGGCAACAAAAGGCTGCGGCCCTTGCCAGTATCGGGCTCACTTTCCTGACGGATCGCAATGTGCTCGTCCGCTTCAGCACCTCAGACAGGGTCGGCATGCGAGCGCCTTTGGTGCGCGGCCGGCCCGCCGTCCCCGGCCGGCGCCATGGGGCCGGCTCGTAGAGAGCCGCATCGAGCCGCAGCCGCG
>NZ_JAMXFI010000053.1:0-53292 GCF_025460875.1 Microvirga yunnanensis | reverse complement strand
CGGCCGGGCTCACCATCGACCAGTTCGCCCCGCGCCTGTCCTTCTTCTGGGCGGTGGGCATGAACTTCTTCATGGAAGTGGCCAAGATGCGCGCCGCGCGCCTGCTTTGGGCGAAGCTCGTGAAGGGTTTCGACCCGCAGAGCGACAAGTCGCTTCCCTTACGCACCCATTCGCAGACCTCGGGCTGGTCGCTGACCGCGCAGGACGTGTTCAACAACGTCACCCGCACCTGCATCGAGGCGATGGCGGCCACGCAGGGCCATACGCAGTCGCTGCACACCAATGCGCTCGACGAGGCGCTCGCCCTGCCGACCGACTTTTCGGCCCGCATCGCGCGCAACACGCAGCTTTTCCTCCAGCAGGAGAGCGGCACGACCCGCATCATCGACCCGTGGGGCGGCTCCTATTACGTCGAGCGCCTGACCCACGCGCTCGCGCAGAAGGCCTGGGCGCATATCCGGGAGGTCGAGGAACTCGGCGGCATGGCGAAGGCCATCGAGGCCGGGATCCCCAAGCTGAAGATCGAGGAGGCGGCGGCCCGCACGCAGGCGCGCATCGATTCCGGCCACCAGAAGATCATCGGCGTGAACGCCTTCCGCACCGCGGACGAAGCCGCCATCGACATCCTGAAAGTGGACAACGCGGCCGTGCGCGCGAGCCAGATCGAGAAGCTCACGCGCCTGAAGGCCGAGCGCAGCCGGGCCGACGTGGACGCGGCCCTGTCCGCCCTCTCCACGGTCGCCGCCTCGGGCGAGGGCAACCTGCTCGACCTCGCCGTGCAGGCGGCGCGGGCCAAGGCCACTGTGGGCGAGATCTCCGACGCGCTGGAGAAAGTCTGGGGCCGCCACCGGGCCGAGATCAAGGCGATCTCGGGCGTGTACAAGCGGGAGGTCGGCATGGCGTCGCCAGCGGTTGAGAAGGTTCGCGCCCTGGTCGAGCAGTTCGAGCACGACGATGGCCGGCGCCCGCGCATCCTGGTGGCCAAGATGGGCCAGGACGGACACGACCGCGGCCAGAAGGTGATCGCCTCCGCGTTCGCCGACCTCGGCTTCGACGTGGATATCGGCCCCCTGTTCGCCACGCCGGCGGAAGCGGCCCGCCAGGCCATCGAGAACGACGTGCACATCATCGGCGTGTCGTCGCTGGCGGCCGGCCATCTCACGCTGGTGCCGGAGCTGAAGGGGGAACTCGCCAGGTACGGCCGCGACGACATCATGATCGTGGTCGGCGGCGTGATCCCGCCGCAGGATTTCGATGCCCTCCATCAGGCCGGCGCCGCGGCGATCTTCCCGCCCGGCACCGTCATCGCCGACGCGGCCGTGAACCTGATCGACGACCTCAACCGCCGCCTCGGTTACGGGCCGAAGCAGGCCGCGGAGTAAACGCGAGCCGTCTTGAACAAGCCTCTGCATGTCATGGCCGGGCGTGTCCCGGCCATCCCGATTCCGTGAAGCGCCGCGCTTATCCGTATCGAGATCACAGGCCCAAGGCCGGTGATGACGAGGAGGCGCCAATCAGGACCGCTCGATCGCCCGCTTGATCACCTGCTGCACGTCCTTGTTCGTCAGGAACAGGTCGTGGTTGATGATGCCGCCGGCCGGACGGATCGAGACGGCGAGCGCCCGGTCGTCGCTGGAGCTGATGACGGTGATCGTCTTCGCGTCGGGCCCGAGGCGTTCGAGCCGTGGCCTGTTAACGCGGCCTTCATCATCGCCCGAGAATAGGTAGTTCCACCTAATTGCCTGTGCCCGCCTCCGTGAGAAGCTTGTCTCAAAGACAAAGTTTTTCATGCATTCCTTTGCGGAGCACCGATGTCGCTCAATCTCGACGGGTATTCACTGACCTTCTCCGACGAATTTACCGGCTCCTCCCTCAATACGTCGATCTGGAGCACGCAATACTGGTGGGGCGGCCGCACGCTCGCGAGCAATGGCGAGATGCAGTATTTCGCCGACCGCTCGACGCCGGTCATTCAGCGGAACCCGGCTCTCGATCCCTTCGCCATCGTGGCGGATCCGAGAGAAGCCGGCGACGGCATCCTGACCATCACGGCGCGGCCCTCGCCCGATACAGGTCTGACCGACGGGCTTCCCTACGTGTCGGGCCTCATCAACACGCACGGCACCTTCTCCCAGACCTACGGGTACTTCGAGATCTCGGCCCAGGTGCCGTCGGGCCAGGGATTGTGGCCCGCCTTCTGGCTTCTGCCGCAGAGCGGCAACTGGCCGCCGGAGATCGACGTCCTGGAACTGCTCGGACACGATCCCTCAACCTACTACGTCGGCTCGCACTGGACCGACAGCCATGGGAGCCATGCCTACGACACGCAGGGCATCTCCACGGGAATCGATCTCTCCCAGGGCTTCCACGCCTACGGGACGATGTGGACGGCCGATAGCATCACCTTCTATCTCGACGGGACGGCGGTCTATTCCATGCAGACGCCCGCGGGCATGAGCGAGCCGATGTATCTGCTCGCCGGGCTCGCCGTCGGCGGCAACTGGCCGGGCGCGCCCGACCAGACGACGCGCTTCCCGGCGGAGTTCCAGATCGACTACATCCGCGCCTGGTCGGCGGACATCCTGCCGTCGACGCCGACGATCACGCCGAGCCTGAAGGGAACCTCCGGGGCCGACCTTCTCGTCGGCGACGCGAATGCGAATGCTCTCAACGACATCGTCTTCGCGTACGGCGGCAACGATACGCTGGAGGGCCTGAGGGGCAACGACACGCTCGCCGGCGGCCATGGGGCCGACACGTTCCTCTACCGGACGGGCCCGAGCGGGAACGACGTCATCGTGGACTTCGATCCCCTGAGCGGGGACGCGGTGCGCGTCACCAAGGCCATCCTGGGCCAGAAGAACTTCTCCGGCCTCTACCGGATGATCAAGGACAACCCGTCGGGCGATGCGGTCCTCAAGCTGTCGGATGGGGGCTCCATCACGTTCGAGGGCGTCAGCAAGGCGCAGCTCGGTTACGACGACTTCTTCATCGTGTGAGATTGCGGCAGGCGGGCGCGGCGTCGCGCTACGACCGCTCGATCGCCCGCTTGATCACCTGCTGCACGTCCTTGTTCGTCAGGAACAGGTCGTGGTTGATGATGCCGCCGCCGAACTCGGAAGCGTCGGCCACGCGCACGCCCAGGGATTCGAGCCGCTCGCGATCCGCCGCGCCGGCCCGGATGATGCCGCCGGCCAGACGGCTCGAGACGGCAAGCGCCCGGTCGTTGGTGGAGCTGATGACGGTGATCTTCTTCGCGTCGGGCCCGAGACGTTCGAGGCCGCGGGCGAACAGGTCGATGTCGATGTCGGGGGCCGCCAGCACCACGGCGCCGATGCGGTCCATGGCGTTCTCGCCTCCGGAGGCGCGCAGCATCCGCAGGGTCTCGAGGGTCAGAAGGGTGCCCATGCTGTGGGCCACGATGTGGATCCGCCCGCCGCTCGGAGTCTTGGCGATGGCGGTGAGCAGATCCTCCAGGGCGTCGCGGGACCACATGGCGCTTTCGCGGTCGGCCACGTAGCTGAAGGTCGAGGCCGCGGACGGCCAGGTGAACAGGCCCGTGACCCCGGCGAACTTGATGCCCTCCGACAGGTCGACGGTCGAGGTCGCGGCGGTCTCGAAGCTCTCGCGATAGCCGTGGATGTAGAGCAGCAGGTTGTGCCCGAAGGCCGCCTGGGCGAAGGCCTGGGCGGCCTTGCTGTGATCGACGTTCTCGACCTTCGCGATGCTCCAGCCGCTGTGCCCGAGCAGGGAATCCGCCGGGGGCGCGAGGCGCGCCTCCGCGAAGACGAGATCGGCCGAGCGCTCGCTGCTGAACCAGGGCTTCTTCGGCGGATCGCCCACGGGGAGCCGCGTGGTCGCCACGAGGAGCTTCGGATCCCGGGCGAGACCGACCTGCGACGAGACCGGGCTGGTGAGGGCCGAATCCTCTCCGAGGCATCCGGACAGGGCGAGGCCGGCAAGGCAGACGAGAGCAAGGCGGGAAACGGGGAAGAGCATGGGGCCGGGTTTCAAGAGACAAGGAGGGCAGTGCTGTGTTGTCCCCGATCATGGCATGCGCAAGGCAGAGGACCGTCGGCCGCGCGTTCAAGCAGGAAGACGGTAAACCAAAGGTGAACGGCGGTGTCCCCGTGTCGCCTTGATGGGGCGCGGGCGCATCCGTACCTTCGGGTGATGCTTGCCTTCCTGTCCCGGGTCCTCCTCGTCATCGTCGGCCTGTTTCTCCTGCCTCTCGGGGCTCATGCGCTCTGGTGGGCGCTGCGCGACGACGTGGCGCCGAGCTGGCGGGCCGCCGACTGGTCGAGCGCGAAGCTGCTGCCGGCGGCCTCCGAGGCGCCTCAGGCCATCGTGGCCGTCTATGCGGCCCGCGTCGGGCGCTGGCGCGGCATCTTCGCCCACCACACCTGGGTGGTCGTGAAGGAGGCCGGCGCGAACACCTATACCCGCTACGACAAGGTCGGATGGGGCAGCCCGGTCCGCACCAACGGCTGGGCGCCGGACGGCCGCTGGTTCGGCAACGCGCCGCATCCGGTCGTCCTGATCGAGGGCGAGGCGGCGGAGCGCCTGATCCCGCAGGTGCGCCGCGCCGTGGCGAGCTATCCCTACCAGACCTTCGGCGCCTACAATGCCTGGCCGGGTCCGAACTCGAACACCTTCGTGGCCCATGTGGTGCGCTCCGTCCCGGAGCTCGGGGCGGCCCTCCCGCCGACCGCCCTGGGGAAGGACTGGCAGCCGTGGCGCGACATCGTCGGCCTGACGCCGAGCCGCACGGGCATCCAGATCTCGCTCGGCGGCTATGCGGGCCTCGCGCTCGGCTGGGTCGAAGGGATCGAGATCGACTTCATGGGGCTCGTCGCCGGCCTCGACCTGCGCCGCCCCGCCGTCAAGATTCCCGCCTGGGGACGGATCGGCATGGATCCGATCACCTGGTAGGCGCGGCGTCGAGGCGCTTCCGGTCGCGCCGAGCGCAACCTGGGACGCGGACCCGGAGGGCCGCGCCAGAGCATCGGGCTGGCGCATCGTTGAGGGCGAAAAACCGGGTCCACTTTTCCGCACGATGCGCTAAAGCTCTCCCATGACCGGGGGCTCACAGCGAAAGACCGAGATCACGGCCGAAGCCGTGGCGGGAGGCGACCGCGCCGCGCTCGCGCGCGCCATCACCCTGATGGAATCGCGCCGCCAGGATCACCGGGAGGCGGCCCGCGCGCTCCTGCAGGCGCTGATGCCCCGCACCGGCCGGGCGGTCCGCATCGGCATCACGGGGGTTCCCGGCGTCGGCAAGTCCACCACCATCGACACCCTGGGCGCGATGCTCACCGAACGGGGGCACAAGGTCGCCGTTCTGGCCGTGGACCCCTCGTCCACCCGCACGGGCGGCGCGATTCTCGGCGACAAGACCCGCATGGCCCGGCTCGCCGCCGATCCCAACGCCTTCATCCGCCCCTCCCCGTCCTCCGGCACCCTGGGGGGCGTCGCGGCCAAGACGCGGGAGACCATGCTGCTCTGCGAGGCGGCCGGCTTCGACGTGATCCTGGTCGAGACGGTCGGCGTCGGGCAGTCGGAGACCGCCGTCGCGGACCTGACCGATTTCTTCCTCGTGCTCATGCTGCCCGGCGCCGGCGACGAGCTGCAGGGGATCAAGAAAGGCATCCTGGAGCTCGCCGACCTGATCGCCGTCAACAAGGCGGACGATGCGGGCGCCAAGGCCAAGGCGGCCGCCGCCGAGTACAAGGCCGCGCTGCACATCCTGGCACCGTCTTCCGCCGCCTGGACGCCGCCCGTGCTCACCATCTCGGGGCTGACCGGCCAGGGGCTCGACGAGGTCTGGGCCAAGGTGCAGGACCATCGCGCGCGCCTGGAGGCCACCGGGGAGCTCGCCGCCAAGCGCCGCGCCCAGGACACCAAATGGATGTGGGCCCTCGTCCATGAACGCCTGCACGAGCGCCTGCACCACGATCCGGCCCTGCGCCGGCGCGTGCCGGAGCTCGAACGGGCCATCGCGGACGGCACCCTGTCGCCGACCGCCGGGGCCATCGAGATCGCGACGCTGCTGGGGCTCTAGAGCATCGGACGGAAAAGTGGATCCGGTTTTCCGTTCTGACCGATGCTCTCATTCAAGAAGAAGGCATCGGATGGATCCCAAAAGTGCAAGTCCACTTTTGGGTCCGATGCTTTAGCGCAGCGTGCGAGAAAGTGGACCGGGTTTTTCGCCCTCAACGGTGCGCCAGCCAAGAGTGGAGCATCCTTGTGATGATACCCTCTCCACGTCATGGCCGGCCTTGTGCCGGCCATCCCGATCAGAAGAGCGCCGCGCCTCAAACAATCGGGATCACCGGGACAAGCCCGGTGATGACGTGAAGAGGGTGGTGCGAGCGGGTGACGACACTCCTCCCGTCATGGCCGGCCCTGTGCCGGCCATGACGGGAGGAGCCCATGAATCCCGCCGTCCCTATCCGGAATTCCACCTGATCTCGCGCGCGAAATCCGCTTCACTCGACGGGTGCCCGACGGGCATCCGCAAAGAGTGAACCGGGTCGTGATCGATCGGCTGCATCAGCTGCCCATTTTCATGGGCGCCGTCATCGTGTGCCTCTTCTTCCTGGTGCCGACCCTGATCGGTTCGGTGCTGCTGCAGCCTGCCGTCGGACGCCTCCTGCGCGACGAGCGGGATCCGAACACGCTCGTCGGGCTGCTGCTGAACTCCTTCACCCTCTATTACGGCGTTCTCCTCGCGCTGCTCTCGATCGCGGTGTTCGACAATTACGGCAAGGCTCAGGACGCGGTCGGGCGCGAAGCGTCAAGCATCATCGCCCTCTACCGCACCTTCAGCGGCTATCCGGAGCCGATCCGAACCTCCCTGTTGGACAATCTTCGCCAATACGTGGATGAGGAAACAGGCCCCGGCTGGTCGTTCCAGCGCCGCGATCAGGCCTCGACCCGCGGAACGCTCCTCGTCGACCGGCTCAGCCACCAGCTCTTGAGCTTCCGTCCCAGCCGGGAGGCCGGCGAGGACCTGATCCACCAGGCGGCGCTGCGGATCTTCGAGAATTTCATCGAGCAGCGCCGCCTGCGCATCCAGGCGGCCGGGACCAGCATTCCCACGGTCATCTGGTCGGTCGTGCTCGCGGGCGCGGCCCTGAACGTCTTCACGCTCTGGCTGTTCGACCTGAAGCGGACGACGCATCTCCTTCTCGGGGGCGTCCTCATGACCTTCGTCGGGCTGGTCGTCTACATGGTGGGCGTCCTCGACCGGCCGTTCCATGGCGCGCACGGGCTCAAGCCCGACGACCTCCTCCACGCCCGCCAGCAGATGAATCCCAGACCATGAGGCTTGGCTTAAGGAGGCTTGGCTTAAAGCGCCCCCAGGACCTCGGAGGCGAGGCGGATCCGCCCGACCTCGATCCCGTTCCAGTTCTTGAACACGGGCTGAGCCAGCTCCTCGACCGCCCGGCGTTCCGCGGCGTCCAGGGTGAGGAAGCGCAGCACCAGGCCGGCCATCATGGCCTCGGCCGCGCGGCCGTTGCCGTCCTCGGCCTTCAGGGCGACGCCGTAGCCGAGGTCGGGGAAGGACGCGCAATAGACGCCCTCGGCCCCCACCTTCACGAAGGCGCGCTCGCCGAGAAGCTCCATCAGCCTGGTGTCGAAGCGGCCGGTGCCGGCGACCATGAAGGGGTGGCGCGCCACGGCCCGGCGGATCCACGCGGCGGCGGCCCTTCCATCGCCCGGAAGGCCGCTCCCGGTGCCGAACCGGGCGAAGCCGAAGGCGAGCGAGGGGAGCGGAATCGCATAGGTGGGGATCGAGCAGCCGTCGATGCCGCTCTTCTCGACCGTGTGGCAGGCGCCGGTGATCTCCTCCAGGGCTTCGCGCACGCTGCGCTGCACCGGGTGGTCCGCCAGCACGTAGCCCTTCGGGTTCCGGCCCTGACCGCAGGCCAGGCAGATGAAGCCCGCATGCTTGCCCGAGCAGTTGTTGTGGAGCGCGCTCGGGGTGCCGCCCGAGGCGGCGAGCGCCCGGTTGGCCGCCTCGCCCATGGGCCAGTGCACGCCGCATTCCAGGCAGCCGACATCCTGCCCGGCCTTGGCCAGCATGGCCTTGGCGGTCGCCGCGTGCTCGGGCTCGCCCGAATGGGACGCGCAGGCCAGCGCGATCTCCTCGTCGGTGAGCCCGTATTTGTCCGCAATCCCGCTCTCGACCAGCGGCATCGCCTGAAGCGCCTTCACGGCGGAGCGCGGAAACACGCGCCGGTCGACATCGCCAATCGACAGAACTGTGGCCCCTTCGGAATCCACCACCGAGATGCTGCCCCTGTGGCGCGACTCGACCAGGTTTCCGCGGGTGACCTCGACAAGAAAAGGATTGTCCATCAATGCCCCGTTTGAAAAGCGGCGGTGTTGTGGAGGCACTTATTCCAGAAGTCAAAGGGGGCATTGTTGCAAAAGCCAAAAATGGTGCCTCGGAATCGTCCGGCGGCACGGGTTGCTGTGAAGCCCGCGCCACTCTAAACCCAAGGTTCGAACAGACAGGGAGTCTCTGATGCGTGTCGCGATGATCGGAGCCGGCTATGTGGGGCTGGTGTCCGGCGCCTGCTTTGCCGATTTCGGGCACGAGGTCTGCTGCGTCGACAAGGAGCCGGCCAAGATCGAGGCGCTCAACAGGGGCGAGATCCCGATCTTCGAGCCGGGCCTGGACGATCTGGTGGCCAAGAACGTGCGCGAGGACCGCCTGACCTTCACCACCGACCTGGCGCAGGCGGTCAGGAGCGCGCAGGCCGTCTTCATCGCGGTCGGGACCCCGTCGCGGCGCGGCGACGGCCATGCGGACCTGTCCTATGTCTATCAGGCCGCCCGCGACATCGCGGCCGCCATGGACGGCTACACCGTGATCGTGACCAAATCGACCGTGCCGGTGGGCACGGGCGACGAGGTCGAGCGCATCATCCGCGAGACCCGGCCCGAGGCGCAGTTCGCCGTGGTGTCGAACCCGGAATTCCTGCGCGAGGGCGCGGCGATCGCCGATTTCAAGCGCCCGGACCGCATCGTGGTGGGCACCGAGGACGAGCGCGCCAAGGACGTGATGACCGAACTCTACCGCCCGCTCTACCTCAATCAGTCGCCCCTGCTCACCATGTCCCGGCGCACCGCCGAGCTGACCAAGTATGCCGCCAACGCGTTCCTGGCCACCAAGATCACCTTCATCAACGAGATCGCCGATCTGTGCGAGCAGGTGGGCGCCAACGTCCAGGACGTGGCCCGCGGCATCGGCCTCGACAACCGGATCGGGGCCAAGTTCCTCCATGCCGGCCCGGGCTATGGCGGCTCGTGCTTTCCCAAGGACACGCTGGCCCTGATCAAGACCGCGCAGGACCACGAGGCGCCGATGCGCATCGTCGAGACGGTGGCGGCGGTCAACAGCCAGCGCAAGCGCGCCATGGGCCGCAAGGTGATCGCCGCCTGCGGCGGCTCAGTGCGCGGCAAGACCGTGGCGGTGCTCGGCCTGACCTTCAAGCCCAACACCGACGACATGCGCGATGCGCCGGCCATCGACGTGATCACGGCGCTCCAGGATGCCGGGGCGCGGGTGAAAGCCTACGACCCGGAGGGCATGGAGGCGGCCCGCTCGGTGCTGACCGACGTGGCCTACGCCCGGGATGCCTACGATTGCGCCCGCGGGGCCGACGCCCTGGTGCTGGTGACCGAATGGGACACCTTCCGGGCCCTCGACCTGGCGCGCCTCAAGGCGACGCTTGCCGCCCCGGTGGTGGTGGACCTGCGCAACGTCTACCGGCCCGAGGAAATGCGCCGCCACGGCTTCACCTATGTCAGCGTCGGACGCGGCTGACCGGCCCCACGTCGTTATTGGCCTTGTGCCCCCCGCCACGTCATCACCGGGCTCGTCCCGGTGATCCCGCTTGTCTGACGCGCCGGGCCTCACAGGATCGGGATGGCCGGCACAAGGCCGGCCATGACGTGGAAAGGTCGTGCATCCCGATATGCCATTCTCATGTCATCACCGGGCTTGTCCCGGTGATCCCGCTTCTGTGAGGCGCCGCGCTTTTCCGATCGGGATGGCCGGCACAAGGCCGGCCATGACGTGGGAGGGTGGCAGGAAGGGCCGAAGTGGTTCTCACCGGCGCGGTCCCGTGCCATATCTCCCTGATCGACAGATTCGAGACGCCGCCCCGGAGACCCCATGCAGACCTTCTTCGTCGAGATCAAATGCAAGCTCGGCAAGACCTACGCGGTCGCCAACGCCCTCGCCGACCGGGAAATCGCCTCGGAGATCTACTCCACGGCGGGCAATTACGACATTCTCGCCAAGTTCCACGTGGACGACGGGGTCGATATCGGCCACTTCATCGCCGAGAACGTGCAGGTCATCCCGGAAATCGCCGACACGCACACGATCATCACGTTCAAGGCGTTCTGACCGCGGCCCTGCTCCGCCCTCCGGCCCTGTCAGGTGTCGCCAAGCACAGCCCGGCGACTGCGCCCGCGATAGGATGTAGGCTCCTTCGAGGAGGAGCCGATGGCATCCCATACGGATTGGCGCGAGGTCTACGACTTCTGGTTCCCGATCGACCTCGCGGAGGCCGATATCCCGGCGCACTGGCAGATGCTGGCCTGGTGGATGCGCGGGGGAGCCAATGCGGAGCTGCACCGGTTCGCCCCCCTGGTGCGCGCCGCCAAGGCCAGCGAGTTGGATCCTTGGCGCTCCACCCCGCTCGGCCGGCTGTGCCTGATCATCGTGCTCGACCAGTTCCCGCGCGGCCTGTTCGCCGGCACGCCCGACGCCTATGCGTCCGATCCGGATACGGTGAGGCTGGCCGAGGAAGGGTTCGGGAACGGGCACTACGAGGCCCTGACGAGCCCGTACGAGAAATTCTTCTATTTCCTGCCGCTGGCCCATGCGGAAGGTCCGGATCACCTGGACCGGATGAGGCGCATCGTGGCCATCTCGGAGCAGGCCCTCGACGAGGCCCCGGACCATCTCAAGCCGGTCTGGCAGTTCTCCCTCAGCCAGGCCCGGGCCAATTTCGACATCATCGCCCGTTTCGGCCGCTTCCCGCACCGGAATCCGGTGCTCGGGCGAGCCTCCACGCGGGATGAGCTGACCTATCTGGCCAAGGGCGATTTCGTCCACACCCGCTCGCTTCCGGCCTCGGCGTCGTCGGCGATCAGCGCGGTCGGCTGACCGGCGCGGCCGTTACTGCACGAGGGGCGGTTCCTCGCCCGCCGCGTCGGCCGCGGCGGTCCGGTCGGCCTGGCGGGAGATCTCGGCCAGATAGGGGCCGATCCCCTCGTAGCGGTCGAGGCGGCGGACGATCTTGGAGTCGATCTTGTTGTAGAGCTCCGCCACGCTGACCGAGCGGCGCTTGCGCCCCTTGCCTTCCGTGAACAGCCCGGCATTGGCCTTGGCGGCCTTCGGGAAGAGCTTGGAAGCCTTCATGTTCGGGTCCTGGTCGAGGACCTCGAGGAACCGGACGGCGCTGGAGGCGCCGAGGAAATGGGCCAGGTAGAGCTCGGCCTCGGCCAGCTCCCGCTCGCCCTCGGCCTGAAGGGCGCGCTCCACGTCCTTGATCAGCTCGCCGGCCATGAGGGCCGAGAAATACGGATCGGTGCGCAGGTTCATGATCCAGGTGCGGTCCCTGTCGCTCACGGAAGGCTCGCCGTCGACCGTCCTGATGGCTTCGGCCGCGGCGGCGAAGCCGTAATCGGCGGCGTGGAGCTGGACGATCTCGAGCCAGGTCCGGTCGATGAACTGGAACAGTCCCTGGGCGGACGAGGTGGGCGCCTTGGCCCCGGGCGAGAGGCTCGATTCCACGTCCGCCAGGGTCATCATGTAGACCGGGTCGACCCCGGTCACGTGAGCCGCCTTCAGGATGGAATGCACCAGCCAGCGCGGCACGGTGCGCCCGTTGAAGGGGATCAGCTCATCCGGATCGCCCGCCGTCTCGTCGGCCAGTTCCTGCGGCGCCGGCTTGACCGCATGCGGCTTCTTGAACGTGAAGGCACCCTCGAGGATCGCCTTGAAGAGGCCCGGCTCCTTGAGCAGCTTCGGGGTGAAATCCATCGACGCCGTGATGAGCGAGCCGGTGGTCAGCGGCTGCTCGGCGGAGGCCGCGACAGGCCTTGCCATGAGGGCGCTCGGGAGGGTGGCGACGGCCGCGGGTCCGGCCGCCAGGCCCTGAAGGCCCAGGAGCAGTCCCGCGGCCAAGGTCAAGTGAAGGAAGCGGCGACGTCCGGTCTTGCGCACATCCGCAACAGGCTGCGGAACCGCGCACAGCAGCGTTCTCGCGTTACTCATCATCACTTATCCCGCAACAGCCCGACCTGACGACCGGGCCTTCCCTTGTGTTGTTCTGGGACAAGGGTTGACGGGTAGATGTGACGAGAATCGGTCAGCTTGGCCGTAAGAAGTAGGATTTTGCTAACCGTGTCGGCATTTTCCCCGAAAAAATCCCGGGGGCCGGCCGGAAATTTAGGATGATTGCGCGACGAGCTGCGCGTTCGTCCGCTCGAGGCGCTTCGCGAGCTCCCGCATGATCGCCAGGGACATCTGCGGGAACTGCGCCAGGAGCTCCAGGAAAACCCGCTTGTCGATTCGCAGGGCCGTGGTGGGCTCGGCCGCCATGATCGTGGCCGAGCGCGGCGTGTCCGACAGGATGCCCATCTCGCCCACCAGGGCGTTGCTCCCGAGTTCGGCCACCTGGATGTCGCCCCCGGGCGTGTTGAGCAGGACGCTGGCCCGGCCGTCGAGGATCACGTAGGCGGCATCGGACGGGTCCCCCTGCGAGAAGAAGCGCTGCCCGTTGGAGAACTGGACCCGCTCGCTCGTGAAGGCGAGGAGCTTCAGGCGGGCCGGATCCACATCTCGAAACATGGGTACCTGCCGCAAGGACTGAACCTCTGTCTCAAGCGTCATGCCACCTCTCCTGTTATCCTCTGCGCGGCAGCCGGCTCAGGCCTGGCGGGCCTGGGAGCCGGAGCGGCCGTCTTGTCCGTAATGATTTGTCCGTCGCGGAAGCGCAACTGAACATCGAAAGCGCCTGCCTGTCGATCATTCGGAAGGACCATGAACAGGCTTTGTTGGTCGAGAAGCTCGAGCAGCAGCTCGAGCAGCTGCTGGCTGCGGGCCTCGTCGAAGGGTGAGAAGGCCCCGTCGATGACCATGATGTCCGGGCGCTTCACCAGGCAGCGCACGAGATTGACGCTCGCCCGCTCCTGCGGCGACAGGAGCCTGCCCGCCGTGCCGACCTGGTAGTCGAGGCCGACCCGCTCGATGCCCTCCAGGAGGTCGAGCTCCCGGACCACCGCGGCGATGGCCTCCGCGACGCGGGCGCGGGCATTGGCGACCTGGTAGCTGACGCGCCCGAACAGGAGGTTGTCCCGGAGCGGCGCCGCCGCGCAGTAGCGTTCGGGGTCGAGGAACTCCACCCCGTCGGAGCCGGCCTTCTCCAGGACCTCGCGGACAAGGGCCCGCGCCTCCACGATCCGGGTCGTGAGCTGGCCGTCCAGGAGGCCGAGGCGGTGCCGGGCCTCGACATAGGCGAGCGGCAGCGCCAGGAGCCGCGTCCGGTCCTCCCGCCTCAGGGTGCCCTCGCCCCTGCCGTGCCGGCGCAGGATCGCCTCGAACTCGGACAGCTCCTCGGCGCCGATGAACGAAAACTGCTCGAACAGCGAATGTCCGGGGGGCAGGCCTTCGAAGATCTCGGTCATGGTCTCGGCGATCTGTAGACCCATGCGGACGAGATCGTCGGTCAGCCCGGCCCGGTCGATGGCGCTGCGGAACTGGCCGTTCTCGGCCAGATTGCGCCCCCTGAACTCCTCCGAGATCGGCACCCCGAAGAGAAGATTCTCGGCGATGGTGGCCTGGCTGTTGTAGCGGTCCGGATCGAAGGGCTCGACCAGATCGGCCATGCCGTTCGACAGGAAGGTCTCGCGCAGCCGCCGCCGGGCTTCGACGACGCGCTCCGCAAGAGCCATGTGGCGTTCGGGATCGATCCTGCCCGCGAGGCCGAACAGGTAGACCGTGTCTCCCATGCCGATGCGGTCCAGAAGGTCGAGGAGGATCCGGTCGAGATCGTTCTCGTCCCGTGCGCCGACCCGCTCGTAATCCACCCAGCGGTCGCCGATGCTCTCGATCGGATTGCCGGTCTTGAACGCCTCGGCGATCCGAAGGTCCATCTCCTTCTTCTCCTCCTCCGAACGGGCCAGGGGCTTGGTCCGGAGGCCGTAGATCAGGTTGTCGCGGATGCTGCCGGGGAACAGGATGGGATCGACCCCCGCATAGGCGATCCGGCGACCGACCACGGGAACGGGCAGCTGGGTGAGGTCGCGGTCCCCGATCCGGATCCGCCCGCTGAACTCCGACATGCGGCGGGCCAGGATGCGCGCCAGGGAGCTCGCGGCCGCCCCGCCGTTGGACACCAGCGCGACGCTCGCAGGCAGGGTGACGGCGAAGGCGCCGCCCTCGATGATCATGTCGCCATGGGGACCGGCCACACGGATGTCCTCGGCCACGAGCTCGCCGACCAGGGGCTGATCCTCCTCGGCCTCCTCGCGGACCTCGACCAGCGGCACGAGCCGCTCCTCGGCGAAATGCTGGGTGACCTGATCGTATTTCACCTGAACGTCGAGACGCTGCTGGTCCCAGTCGATCAGCTCCTTCAAGGGCGGGGGCAGTTCCCGGTAGGCGCCGATGACGGCGACGAGCTGGCCGATGTCGAGGGTGCCGCGCAGGGCGAAATAGCCCCCGATGGCATAGAAGAAGAAGGGCGTCAGCTGCGCCAGGAAGTTGTTGAGGGATTTGACGAAGAATTTCCGGTTATAGATCTTGAGCCGGATGGTGAAGAGATTGAACAGCCGGTGTCCGATCTCCGCCCGCTCCCAGTTGTAGGCATTGTGGACGTGGACGACCTCGATGCCGTCCTGGACCTCGGCGATGCGTCCCGCCAGCTGACGGGAGGCGATCTGGCGCTGCTTGCCCAGGCGCAGGAGCTCGCGCCGCAGCTTCGGAATGATCGTGAACTGGACGGCGATCACCGCCAGGGCGATCAGGCCGAGCCACACGTTCTGGATCATGATGAAGGCAAGCGCCGTGATCGCCTGCATGCCGAGGAAGATCGGCGTGATGAAGGCATCCCCGATGAAGCCGCCGATCGGCTCGACCTCGTCCTTGATGATCGTCGCCGTCTCGGAGGATTTGACCGTGCGCAGGGCGTCCGGGGTGAACCGGAGCACCATGGAGAACAGGTCGAAGCGCATCCGGCGGAGCATCCGCTCGCCCAGAGCGCCCTTGGCCACGTTGATCCAGTACTTGAACGCCCCGTTGACGATGACGAAGAACAGGAACAGGGTCGAGAGGCCGAGGAGCAGGCCGAGCCGGCCGACCTGGAAGCCCTGGAAGATCTCCAGGGTCCCGCCCCCGAGCCATTTCGGCCATTCATAGCTCAGGTGAAGGAACGGGGCCGTGGCGTTGCCGTCCCGGAAGGCTTCGCCCTGAATCGCCTGGTTGACGATCTGCCGGGGCAGATCCAGGGACATGAAGTAGAACGGCAGGGAAGCGAGCACTACCGCGCAGACGATGAGCTGGTCGCGCTTTGAATGTGTCCAAATATACCTGAAGAGGCTCTTTTCCATTGCCCAACGGTTACCACTTCTGTACGCCTGGATGAACCTCTTTCCGATCTCGGGCGACGCCTTATTTGATCGATAGGGACCTGAGCGCGTCGTGCGGAAAAGTGGATCCGGTTCTCCGCCCCCGGCGATGTGCTACTTATAGGAGAGAGCATCGGAATCCATCCCAAGCGTGCAAATTCACCTTTGGATCCGGTGTTCTTGAAGGTAGAGAAGGCGGACGGGGCGTCGTTCGACCCGCCCGACTGACCGTAGGGGCAGCCGCATGGCAGACCTGGTGAAGGACTTCGATCAGGACGCAGGTCCTTCCCCGGTGCAGCCCGCGAGCAGCCGCGGAACCCGTGTCCTCATCTACAGCCACGACACCTTCGGCCTCGGGCATCTTCGCAGGTCCCGGGCGATCGCCAACGCCATCGTCCAGGGGCGTCCGGACACCTCGGTGGTCATCATCTCGGGCTCGCCGGTCATCGGCAATTTCGAGTTCGACAGCGGCGTCGACTACATCCGGATTCCGGGGGTCACGAAGCTGCCGGACGGGGATTACCGCAGCCTCAACCTCAACGTGGATCTCGACGAGGCCGTCGGCCTGCGCCAGGCCCTCATCCTTCAGGCCGCCAAGGCCTTCAGGCCGGACGTGTTCATCGTCGACAAGGAGCCGACCGGCTTCCGCGGCGAGGTCGTGCCGGCGCTCGATTATCTCAAGGCGGCGGGCTGCCGCCTCGTGCTCGGCATCCGCGACGTGATGGACGAGCCGGCTCTTCTCGTACCGGAATGGGAGCGCAAGGGCGCAAAGGAAGCCCTGGTCCAGTATTACGACGAGATCTGGGTCTACGGCCTCAGGGACGTCTATCAGCCCCTCAAGGCCCTCGACCTGCCCGCCCATGTGGAAGCGCGCATCACCTATACCGGCTATCTGCGCCGGGACGTCCCGCCGACCCCGTCCCTGACCCGCTACCCGAAGATCACGAAGCAGCCCTTCATCCTGGTGACCACCGGCGGCGGGGGCGACGGGGACGACCTGATCGACTGGGTGATCTCGGCCTACGAGGCCGACGCGGAGCTCGACCAGCCGGCTCTGATCCTGTTCGGCCCCTTCATCGACCGGGACACGCGCCGGTCCTTCGTGGAGCGCATCGCCAGGCAGCCGAAACTCGACGTGATGTCGTTCGACAACAAGATCGAATGGCTCATGAAGAAGGCGGACGCCATCGTGGCCATGGGCGGGTACAACACGTTCTGCGAGGCCCTGTCGTTCGACAAGCGCACGCTCATCGTGCCGCGCACCCGTCCCCGCCTCGAGCAGTACATCCGGGCCGTCGAGGGCGAGCGGCTCGGGCTCGTGAGCATGCTGAGCGACTACAAGGAGCCGCGCACGCCCGAGCGCATGGCCGCCGCCCTGCGCTCCCTGTCGTCGCAGCCGCGCCCGTCGGACGTCACGGTCCCGGGGCTTCTCGACGGGCTGGACCGGGTGCAGGAGCGCCTCAGGGCCCTGACGGATCCGCAGGCGCCGTTCGCCCCCTATCATCAGGCGGCCGAGTAACCGCCCCATGCTCGCCTCGACGACAGCCCGGCGCATCGCCATCGTGGTGAAAGGATATCCGCGCCTCTCGGAAACCTTCATCGCGCAGGAGATCCTGGCCCTGCAGCAGCGCGGCCTCGACCTCGAGATCTGGTCGCTCCGCCATCCGACGGAGCGGGCCGTGCATCCGATGCACAAGGCGATCGAGGCGCGGGTGACCTATCTGCCGGAATATCTCTACGAGGAGCCCCTGCGCGTGCTGCGCGGCGCCGTCTGGAGCCTGGGACAGAAGGGTTTCGCCCCCGCCGTCAGGGCGTTCTGGCGCGACCTGAAGCGCGATTTCACCGCCAACCGGGTGCGCCGCCTCGGCCAGGCCTTCGTGATGGCGCGGGAGATGCCGGAGGACGTCGGTCACCTGCACGTGCATTACCTGCACACGCCGGCGTCCGTCGTCCGGTACGCCGCGCTGCTCACGGGCCGGACCTGGACCTTCTCGGCCCATGCCAAGGACATCTGGACGACGCCGGACTGGGAGAAGCGCGAGAAGATGGCGGAGGCGCTCTGGGGGGTCACCTGCACGGCGCAGGGCGCCGGCAATCTCCGGTCGCTGTCCCGGCCCGATCGCGTCTCGCTCGTCTATCACGGGCTCGACCTCTCGCGCTTTCCGTCGCCTCCCGAAAGCCGCTCCGCCAGGAACGGCGCGGACCCGCTCGATCCCGTGCGCATCGTGTCCGTGGGTCGGGCCGTGGCGAAGAAGGGCTACGGCGACCTCGTCCAGGCTCTCGCGGCCCTGCCGCAGGACCTCCACTGGCGCTTCGCCCATGTGGGCGGCGGAGAGTTGCTCGCCAGCCTGAAGAGGCAGGCGCAGGAGGCCGGAATCGCCGACAGGGTGGCGTTCCTGGGCGCGAAGGCGCAGCCCGACATCATCGCGCTCCTGCGCGAGGCCGACCTGTTCGTGCTGCCGTCCAAGGAAGCCCGATCGGGCGATCGGGACGGTCTGCCGAACGTGATCATGGAGGCGGCGAGCCAGGGGCTCGCCATCGTGGCGACGGACTTCGCGGGGATTCCGGAATTCATCCGCAACGACCTGGAGGGCTGGCTCGTGCCGCCGGGCGATTGGGAGGCCCTGTCGAACGCGCTCAACCTCCTCGCCCGCGACCCCGAGCGCCGGACATCCTTCGGCGACGCGGCTTTCTCGCGCCTGCGCCGGGAGTTTTCCATGGAAGGCGGGATCGACGTGCTGGAAGCCCGCCTGCGCGCCGTGACGCAGAGCCCGACACGAGAACCGGAGCGCGTGTGACCCTCTCGAGGCCCGTTGCGTTCTACGCCCCCTTGAAGAGCCCGAACCATCCGCTGCCCTCGGGCGACCGCACCATGGCGCGCCTGCTGATGAAGGGTCTCGGCCAGGCCGGTTTCCCGCCTGTTCTCGCCAGCGAGCTGAGGACCCTCGAAAAGGCCGGCGACGGGCAGCGCCAGGATGAGCTCCGACGGCGCTCGCTGGCGGAAGCCGATCGCCTCATCGCCCGCTACAGGGCCTTGCCCGACGCGATGCGACCGCGTCTGTGGTTCACCTATCACGTCTATTACAAGGCGCCCGACTGGATCGGCCCGCCCGTCGCCGAGGCTCTCGGCATTCCCTATGCCGTTGCCGAAGGCTCGCGGGCGACCAAGCGCGCCCGGGGATCCTGGGCGCTCGGGCACGAAGGGTCGGAAGCGGCCCTCGACCGGGCCGACGTGGTCTTCGTGATGACGGCGCATGACCGGGAAGCCTTGGAGCGGGTCAAGCCGCAGCGGCAGGTTCTGGTCGACCTGCCGCCGTTTCTCGATCTGCGCGACTGGCCCGCGCCGCCCGCCCGCCCGCGGCCGGAAGCCCCGCCGCGCCTCCTGACGGTGGCGATGATGCGGGAGGGCGACAAGCTCGCCTCCTATCGCATTCTGGCCGCCGCCCTGGACCGGCTCCGGCACCTGCCCTGGACCCTGGACGTGGTGGGCGACGGCGAGGCCCGCGACGAGGTCGCGCGGCTTTTCTCCGGCATGGCGCAGCGCGTGCGCTTCCATGGGCGGATCGACGGCAGGGCCGATCTGGCGGCGTTCTACGGGAGCGCCGATCTCTTCGTCTGGCCGGCCGTCAACGAGGCCTACGGCATGGTGCTGCTGGAGGCGCAGGCCCTGGGCTGCGCGGTGGCTGCGGGCGCGTATGGCGGGGTCGCCAGCGTCGTGCGGAACGGCGAAACCGGAACGCTGACCGCTCCGGGCGACGCCGCGGCCTTCGCAGGAGCGTTGAGCGACCTTCTGGGGGACCGCGGACGGCTGCGGGAACTCGGCGCCAACGCGGTGCGGTTCGTCCGGCAGGACCGCGACCTCGATCATGCTTCTTTGCGCTTGCGCCGCGCGCTCGAACCGCTCACGGATGAGACGGGAGGATGACTTTGCGCGTTCTGATCGCCGTCACGCATCTGTTGGGCGCGGGCCACCTGACCAGGGCCGCCGCCCTGGCACGGGCCTTCGCACGGGAAGGGCACGAGACCACCCTGGTGTCGGGCGGCAGCCCCGCCCGCCTGTCCGATCTCGGCACCGCCACCCTGGTTCAGCTGCCCCCGGTGCGAACGGTCGGAACGGATTTCAGGACGCTGCTCGACGAAGACCTCGCGCCCGTGGATGCAGCCTATCTCGCAAGCCGCCGCGCCCTCCTCCTCGACACACTGAAGACGGTGCGGCCCCATATCCTCGTCACCGAACTGTTTCCCTTCGGGCGGCGCGTTCTGGCCGACGAGTTCCGCGCGCTGATCGAGGCCGCGCGCAAAACCGATCCGAGCCCGCGGATCGTGTGCTCGATCCGGGACATCCTGGTGCCCTCCTCCAAGGCGTCGCGGATCGCCGAGGCCCATGAACGCGTGCTCCGGCATTACGACGCCGTCCTGGTCCACGGGGATCCGGAGCTGGTGCCCCTGGACGCCTCGTGGCCCGTGGACGAGCGGATCGGGCCGCTCATCCGCTACACCGGCTACGTGGACGAGAACGAGGGCCCGGTGCCGGAAGCCCGCCGGCACGGGATCGTCGTCTCGGGCGGGTCGAGCGCCGCGAGCCTGCCGCTCTACCGCGCGGCCCTCGCGGCGGCCCGGGAGATCACCGACCGTCCCTGGCGCATCCTCGTCGGACGGGGCGTGGCCGAGCCCGACTTCCTGGAGCTTCGGGCGGGCGCTCCGGCGCACGTGGTTGTCGAGCGCGCGCGGCCCGACTTCCGGGCCCTCCTCGCCGGGGCCGATCTGTCCGTGAGCCAGGCCGGGTACAACACCGCCGTCGACCTGCTGCGATGCGGCGTGAGATCGGTCCTCGTGCCGTTCGAAGCCGGCCAGGAGACGGAACAGCGCCTGCGGGCCGAGCGCCTGGCGGCCCTGGGTCTGGCGGACATCCTGCCCGAGGCGGACCTGTCGCCGACGAACCTCGCCCGGGCGATCCGGCGCGCGCTGTCGTGGCCATCCGCCCGGAGGCCGGCCGTGTCCACCGACGGCGCCCGGCGGAGCGTCGCCCTGGCCGAGGAGCTGGCGCAGTCCCGGCCGGCGCTTCACCGGGCCCTGGACTGGTCGCCCCTCGACCGGGCGCTCGACCGGGCCCGGGACAGGGATTGCCCGGTCGGCTTCTGGTGGCGGGACGACGACGCGGTGGCCGATACCCCCCAACTCGACCGGCTTCTCGGCCTCGCCCGCCGGTACGAGGCCGGGATCGGCCTCGCGGTGGTGCCGGCGGGAATCGAGGCCTCCCTTGCGGCGCGACTGGCGCAGGAGCGGACAGCGTTCGCCCTCGTCCATGGATGGAGCCATGCCAATCATGCGCCCGCGGGCGAGAAGAAGGCGGAATTCGGCCGCCATCGCGGCCTGGACGTCATGGCGGCGGACCTGGAACGGGCTCTGCACGGGGCGCGGGAGCGCCTCGGATCGAGGCTCCTGCCGGTCTTCGTGCCCCCCTGGAACCGGATCTCCCGGGATCTCGTCGCCGGCCTGCCGCGGCTGGGATTCCGGGGCATGTCCGCCTTCACGGACCGGGCATCCGCCCATCCCGTGCCGGGTCTCCTTCAGATCAACACCCATGTGGATCCCATCGACTGGCACGGGACGAGAGGCCTGGCCGATCCGGCCTCGATCATCGCCGATCTCGCCAGCGCGGTCGAACGGCGCGCGACGGGCCGGGCGGATCGCGGCGAGCCGATCGGGTTCCTGACCCACCATCTCGCCCATGACGACGTCATCTGGTCGTTATGCGAAAGGCTTATCGCCCACCTGGCCGCCAGAGACATACGTTTCCTGTGTCCGGATGCCTGTTTCGGCTTGGAAACAAGATCACAATTGAGATCTAATGGGATCTGATGCGTTATGCTCATAGATCCTGGAGGAGCATATGGAAGCGCCACTCCTGTCGGTACGCCAGCTGACAGTTGACTTCAGCACCGATGCCGGAGACTTCCGCGCGGTCGACGGCCTGACGTTCGACATTCCCAAGGGGAAGACGGTGGCGCTCGTCGGCGAGTCCGGATCGGGCAAATCGGTCACGGCGCAGGCCATCCTCCAGATCCTGTCGAAGAAGGCCAGGATCACCAATGGATCGATCCTCTTCAACGATCCGGCCAACGGCGGCGCCGTCGACATCGCGGCGCTCGCGCCCGAGAGCGACGCCATGCATGCTCTGCGCGGCGGGCGCATCGCCATGATCTTCCAGGAGCCGATGACGTCCCTGTCCCCGCTCCACACCATCGGCGACCAGATCTCCGAAGCGCTGATGATCCATGCGGATGTGGATCAGGCCACGGCGGACCGGAAAACCGTGGACGTGCTGGCCCGGGTCGGATTTCCCGATCCCAAGCGGGCCCTCACCACCTACCCGTTCGAGCTGTCCGGCGGTCTGCGCCAGCGCGCCATGATCGCCATGGCGCTCATCACCCGCCCGGCCCTCCTGATCGCGGACGAGCCCACAACGGCGCTCGACGTGACCACGCAGGCGCAGATCCTCGATCTCATCAAGGAACTCCAGATCGAGACGGGCATGTCGGTGCTCCTCATCACGCACGATCTCGGCGTGGTCGCCAACGTGGCCGACGAGGTCGTGGTCATGTATCGCGGCAGGATCATGGAGGCCGGCTCCCGGGAGAACATCTTCCGCAATGCGCAGCACGCCTATCTCCAGGCGCTCATGCGCGCCGTCCCGCGCTTCGCCATGGGGGAGAACGAGCGGCTGACGCCGATCCGCGAGGTGAAGAGCGCGGCTCTCGCATCCGCCGGCGCGCCGCAGCGCATCCAGCCGCAAGGTCCGATCCTGAAGGCCGAGCACCTCACCAAATGCTTCACGCTGCGGTCGGGATGGTTCTCCGGCAAGACGCAGCAGATCCGCGCGGTCAGCGAGGTCGATCTCACCCTTCCTGTCGGGAAAACCCTGGGACTCGTGGGCGAATCCGGCTGCGGCAAGACCACCGTGTCCAAGATGATCATGCGGGCCCTGACGCCCAATTCGGGCCGCGTCCTCTTCGACGACGGCACGGGCCCGAAGGACGTGCACAAGCTGGAAGGCGACGTGCTGACCGCCTACCGCCGTTCCGTGCAGTTCATCTTCCAGGATCCGTTCTCGTCGCTCAATCCGCGCATGACGGTCTACGAGCTGCTGACCGAGCCCCTGCGCATCCACGACATCGGCACCTCGGACGAACGCTACCAGCGGGTGAAGCAGCTCCTCGACATGGTGGGGCTCGATCAGCGCTCGCTCCGGCGCTACCCGCATTCCTTCTCCGGCGGCCAGCGCCAGCGGCTCGGCATCGCGCGGGCGCTCGCCCTCGAGCCGCGGGTGCTGCTCTGCGACGAGCCGGTCTCCGCCCTGGACGTGTCGGTCCAGGCGCAGGTGCTCAACCTGCTCAAGGATCTGCAATCGGCCCTTGGATTGTCCTACCTCTTCGTGTCCCACAATCTGGCCGTCGTGGACTACATCGCCGATACCATCGCGGTCATGTGCCGGGGCTACATCGTCGAGGAGGCGCCGAAATCCTCCCTCTTCCGCAATCCGGTTCATCCCTACACCCAGGCGCTTCTCGCCGCCGTGCCGGATCCCGACATCGACCGCCCGCTGGACTTCGCCAAACTGCGGACCGGCCGCTTCTCGCAGCCGTCGGAATGGCCCGAGCCCTTCCGCATCAAGCCCGGCGAGTTCGGCGCAATGAAAGAAATCGAACCCGGCCACAAGGTTCGCGTGGGGCACCTGACAGCCCGGGAGGCTGCGTGATGCTGCTCGATATCAGAACCAGACCGCTCGTCCTGGCCGCCGCTCTCGCATGGCTGGCGCTGCCCGCCGCGGCGCAGGATTTCAAGGACGTTCCCTTCTTCGCCGAGCAGGTGAAGGACAAGAAGCTGCCGCCCCTGGCCGAGCGGTTGCCGAAAACCCCCATCGTGGTCGATTCGACCGGCCGGTACGGCGGCGACATGGTCACCCTGGTGCCGCGGCCGCGCGACATCCGCTACATCTCGACCTACACCTACACCCGGCTCGTCGGCTACGACAGGGACCTGCATCTCAAGCCCGACCTGCTCGAGAGGTTCGAGAACGAGGACGACCGGGTCTTCACGTTCACGTTGCGCGCCGGCCATCGCTGGTCGGACGGCTCGCCCTTCACGGCGGAGGATTTCCGCTACTACTGGGAGGACATCGCCCAGAACGCGGATCTCTCGCCCGCCGGCCCGCCGGAATTCATGCTCGTGGACGGCGCACCCCCGCGCTTCGAGGTCCTCGACGAACGGACGGTGCGGTTCACCTGGGACAAGCCCAATCCGCGCTTCCTGCCGCAGCTCGCCGGATCCCTCGACCCGGGAATCTACCGCGCCTCCGCCTATCTGAAGCAGTTCCACGCCAGATATGCCGACAAGGCCGCCATCGACGAGAAGGCCAAGCAGCAGAAGCTGAAATCCTGGGCCGCCCTGCACAACCGCATGGACGACATGAAGGAGCAGACCAACCCGGCCCTGCCCACGCTAATGCCCTGGCGCGTGACGAACGCGGCGCCGGCCAACCGCTTCGTGTTCGAGCGCAATCCCTATTACCACCGGGTCGACCACGAGGGGCAGCAGCTGCCCTATGTGGACCGGCTCATCATGGATGTCTCGGCCCCGGGCCTCTTCGCGGCCAAGGCCAATGCGGGCGAGCTCGATCTCCTGTTCCGCGGCCTCTCCATGAGCGACATCCCGGTCCTGAAGGAGGGCGAGAAGGCCAAGGGTTACACCACCCTGCTCTGGCCCTATGCCCGCGGCACGGAGCTTGCGCTCTATCCCAATCTCAACACCGTGGACCCGGTCTGGCGCCAGCTCAACCGGGACCTGCGGTTCCGCCGCGCCCTGTCGCTCGGCATCGACCGCAAGACGTTGAACAACGCGCTGCTGTTCGGGCTCGGCACCGAGGGCAACAACACCATCGTGGCGGAAAGCCCGCTCTTCTCCGCCGAGCTGCGCACGGAGAATGCCGGCTACGATCCGCGCGAAGCCTCCCGCCTTCTCGACGAGATCGGCCTGACGAAGCGCAATGGCGCGGGCATCCGCCTGCTGCCCGACGGGCGCGAGCTGGAGATCATCGTCGAGACGGACGGCGAGAGCAGCCTCGTGGTCGACGGCCTGACCCTGATCGGAGAGTTCTGGCGCGAGATCGGCGTCAGGCTCTTCGTGAAGCCGCAGGACCGCACCGTCCTGCGCAACCGCTCCTACGCGGGCCTGACCGTGATGGTCGCGGCCCCGGGCCTCGACAACGCGATCCCGACCGCCATCATGCCGCCGACCGAACTGGCTCCCATGCGCCAGGACAACTACACCTGGCCGAAATGGGGCCAGTACGTGGAAACCAAGGGCAAAAACGGCGAGCAGGTCGACATTCCGGAGGCGCAGCGCCTTCTCGATCTCTACACGACCTGGATGAACACCGGAAACCGGACCGTGCAGCGGGACGTCTGGACCGAGATGCTCCGCAATCACGCCGAGAACCAATGGTCCATCGGCACGATCTCCGGCGCCCTGCAGCCGATCGTCGTCCGCAACGGCCTGCAGGGGCTTCCGGCCAAGGCCCTCTACAGCTGGGAGCCGACCGCGATGGTCGGGATCTACCGCCTGGACGAGATCCACTGGAACAAGACCGCCGGCAAAGAGGCCCGCCGATGATCCGCTTCCTGTCGCGTCGCATCCTCACCATGGCGGTGACCCTGCTGATCATCTCGGCCCTGATCTTCTTCATCATCAAGCTGCCGCCGGGGGACTTCCTGTCCAATCAGATCGCCGAGCTGCGGGCCCAAGGCGAATCCGCCTCCATCGCGAAGGCCGAGTTCCTCATCAAGCAGTACGGGCTCGACAAGCCCGCCTGGCAGCAATACCTGGTCTGGCTCGGCGTCATGCCGGGCCCGAACGGCTTTTCCGGCCTTCTTCAGGGCGATTGGGGCTGGTCCTTCGAGTACGACAAGCCCGTGGTCGAAGTGGTCGGCGACGCCCTGTGGCTGACCCTCCTCGTGAACCTCGCGGTGGTGATCTTCATCCACGTGGTGTCGATCCCGATCGCGATCTATTCGGCCACCCGGCAATATTCCGTGGGCGATTACCTCGCCACCTTCATCGGCTATATCGGCCTTGCGACCCCGAGCTTCCTGCTCGCGCTGATCCTGCTCTATTACATGAACCGGTGGTTCGGCGTCTCCATCGGCGGGCTCTACGACGCGGAATATGCGGGCGAGCCCTGGACCTGGGCCAAGACCCAGTCCCTGCTCTCGCATCTCCTCGTCCCGACCGTCGTGATCGGGCTCGGCGGAACGGCCGCCATGATCCGGCGCATGCGGGCGAACCTGCTCGACGAGCTCGGAAAGCAATATTACGTGACCGCGAAGGCCAAGGGCCTCGGCCCCACCAAGGCCCTGCTGAAATATCCCTTCCGCATGTCGCTCAACCCCTTCATCGCCGATATCGGCAATCTCCTGCCGCATCTGGTGTCCGGCTCGGTTCTCGTCTCCCTGGTCCTGAGCCTTCCGACCGTGGGGCCGATCCTGCTGAGCGCGCTGAAGAGCCAGGATCAGTTCCTGGCCGGGTTCATCCTCATGTTCGTCGCCTTGCTCACGGTCGTCGGCATGCTGATCTCCGACCTTCTGCTCGCCTGGCTCGATCCGCGCATCCGGATGGGAGGCGGACGATGAACACGGCCATCACCTCCAAGCGGCATTACGTCGATCCGGCGCCCTTCGATCCCGGCAAGACCGAGCCCGTCGGGGCCGAGAGCGAGAGCTTCTACCGCGCCTCGTCCTGGCAGCTGATGTGGTGGAAGTTCCGTCGCCACAAGGTGGCGGTGGCCGCAGCCTTCGTGCTCCTGTTCTTCTACGCGATCGTGCCCTTCGTCGAGGTGATCGCCCCCTACAACCAGACCAAGCGCCACGGCGACTTCCTGTATGCGCCGCCGCAGGGCGTGCATCTGTTTCATGAAGGCCGCTTCGTCGGGCCCTTCACCTATCCCTACAGCTACAGCTTCGACCTCGAGAGCTTCCGGCGCGTCTACACGCCCGACACGTCGAAGCCGCAGCCCATCCGGTTCCTGTGCCGGGGCGATGCCTACCAGTTCTGGGGCCTCTGGCAGATGGATGTCCACCTCGTCTGCCCGCCCGAGAACGGCACCCTGTTCCTGCTCGGCACCGACCGGCTCGGGCGCGACCTGCTCTCGCGCATCATCTACGGGGCGCGCATCTCGCTCACCATCGGGATCGTGGGCATCGCCGTCTCGTTCGCGCTCGGCCTCTTCTTCGGCGGGCTTGCCGGCTATCTCGGCGGATGGGTCGATCACGTGATCCAGCGCATGATCGAGATTTTGCGCTCGCTCCCGGAACTGCCCCTCTGGCTCGCGCTCTCCGCCGCCCTTCCGGCGAACTGGAGCCCGATCCTGGTGTTCTTCGGCATCACGATCATCCTGGGCCTGCTCGACTGGCCGGGGCTCGCCCGCGCCGTGCGCTCGAAGCTGCTCTCCCTGCGCGAGGAGGATTTCGTCAAGGCGGCGGAACTGATGGGCGCCTCCAAGCAGCGCATCATCGCCCGCCACCTCATCCCCAACTTCATGAGCCACCTCATCGCCTCGGCGACGCTCTCGATTCCCTCCATGATTCTCGGCGAGACCGCCCTCTCCTTCCTGGGCCTGGGCCTGCGCCCGCCCGTGACGAGCTGGGGCGTGCTGCTCAACGAGGCGCAGAACCTCGCGGCCGTGCAGCTGCATCCCTGGCTGCTCTTCCCGATGGTGCCGGTGGTGATCGTGGTGCTCGCCTTCAACTTCATGGGCGACGGCCTCAGGGACGCGGCGGATCCCTACCACTAGGGCATCGGGTCCGATGCTCCCATCCCGAAGCCGCCTCGTGCCGGTGATCGCGATCCGGTGGGGCGCGGTGCTTTTCGTGATCGGGATGGCCGGGACGAGCCCGGCCATGACGTGGGGAGGGTCGTGGGGAGGGTCGTGGGGAGGGTCGTGGGAGGGTGTTCGCACCGGGCCGCACACACACCACGTCATCACCGGGCTTGTCCCGGTGATCCCGATTGTTTGAGGCGCGGCGCTTTTCCGCATCGGGATGGCCGGCACAAGGCCGGCCATGACGTGGGGAGGGTGGCGGGACGGGCGGAAGGTGCCATAACGTGGAGGGTGTCAGTGCCCGCCTCTTGCCGGCCATCCCGATTGTCCGACGCGCCAGCCGGAAGACCTGTTGCCCTTCACGCACGAGAATGCGAGACACCCGGCATCGATAGCGATTGCAGAGGTGTTTCGTGGCCCAGTACCGGATTGATGCGTCCCCCGAGACCATTCACTGGGGCTCTTTCGATGCGGCCCTCGAGCCGCTGCTGACGGTCGATTCCGGCGATACGGTCACGATCTCGACCGTGTCCGGCGGCCCGGAGGCGATGCCGGGGGCGCCGTTCGTGGTTCCGCAGGCGCTGACGGACATTCATGCGGCGCACCGGCCGAAGCTGCCGGGCCACATCTGCACCGGGCCGGTCGCCGTGCGGGGCGCCAGAGCCGGTCAGGTTCTCGAAGTCCGCATCAAGGACGTCGCCCTGCATTACGACTGGGGCTTCACCTATTCGGCTCCGCTCAAGGGGGCCCTGCCGGACGATTTCGACGATATCCACTTCATGACCATCCCGCTCGACCGGGAGCGGATGACCGGGCGGCTGCCCTGGGGCCTGGACCTGCCCCTGAAGCCGTTCTTCGGCGTGATGGCGGTCGCTCCTCCCGCCGCCTGGGGGGCGCTGAGCACCCTGCCGCCGCGGCGCAACGGCGGCAATCTCGACAACAAGGAGCTCGTGGCCGGCACCACCCTCTACCTGCCGATCCACGTGGACGGCGGCTTGTTCTCCGTCGGCGACGGGCACGGGGTTCAGGGCGACGGCGAGGTCTGCGTCACGGCCATCGAAACGGGTCTCATCGGCACCTTCGAGCTGCACCTGCGCGAGGACATGCATCTCACCTGGCCCATGGCCGAGACCGCCACGCATGTGCTGACCATGGCGTTCGATCCGGATCTCGACGATTGCGTGGTCATCGCGCTGCGCAGCATGATCGAGCTGATCGTCGCCCGCACGGGCCTCACCAAGGCGGAGGCCTATGCCCTGTGCAGCCTCGCGGCGGACCTGCGCATCACCCAGGTGGTCAACGGCAACAAGGGCGTGCACGTGATGCTCGACAAGAGCCTGCTGCAGAAGGCGCAGCGCTGATCTTTCGCTGCCCCATTACCTGCCAGGTCATTTCCTTCGCGTCGGACCGCGCCCATTGTGGCCGCCGCAACCGAAGCGAAGGAGACGACGATGAAGCTCGATAGCACTCTCAGGTCGGCCGTGACTCAGGGAAGCCCGCGGGATCCCGTGACCTTCGTGGTGACGATCGGCCTCAAGCCGGGCTGCGAGGAGGCATTCCTCGACCTTCTGACGCCTGTGCTCGATGCCATGCGCCACGAGACGAGCTTCATCAATGCCGTCCTGCATCAGGATCCCGAGGACCCGACCCGGTTCATGATCTACGAGACCTGGTCCGATCTCGACGACGTGGTCGAGGTTCAGATGCACCGGGACTACCGCATGGCCTATTGGGAGCATCTGTCCGACCTCCTGCGCGAGCCGCGGCAGGTCCAGACCTGGAAGCCCATGCGCCGGGATTTCGCGTTCTTCGCCGGGTGGTGAGCCGGCCCATCACGCGGGCGGCGGTTCGTCCCCGAACACGGAGCGGCCGCCGTAGGAATGCGATGTCGCGCGCTCCCGCCGGATGTGCTCCTCCACGTCGGGCCCGCTCGCGCGGCGTTCCAGTTCACGGGCCTGGTCGTCGAGGCGCTTCAGGGCGAACAGCTCCTCCTGCTGCCCGAGCTTCGCCTTCTGGACGGCCGATTTCAGCACCCGGATGGTCTCGTCATAGACCCGCACCGGCACCGGATAAGGGTGCCGGTCCTTGCCGCCATGGGCGAAGGAGAAGCGCGCCGGGTCGCTGAAGCGGCAGGGCGTCCCGTGCACGACCTCCGCCACCATGGCGAGGGCCTGGACGGTCCGCGGACCGACGCCCGGCGTCATGAGCAGGTCGGGGAAATCCGCCGGGCCGCGGTCGGCCGCGGCCGCCAGGCTCCCATGCAGCCGCCGCAGCACCACGTCCTTGGCGCGAACATCGTGATGCTCGGGCATCACCAGGTGCGGCAGCAGCGGCTGCGGCGCTGGCTCGGGCTCACGCTCCTCCAGGGCCAGGAACCTGCGGGCAATGCCATCGGGGCCGAGGGAATCGAGAATGTCGATCTGGGCCTTCCGGGAGGCTTCCGCCCGGCGGTCGGTGAGATTGACGATCGTGCCCTGGCCCTTGCCGTCGATCGCCGTATGCGGCTCGTCGACGAAGCTTTCCAGGTCCTCGGACAGCCAATGGTAGCGGCGGGCTTGGCGGGACGCGTCGTTCATCCCCTGCTGAACGACCGCCCATCGGCCGTCATCCGTCACGATGAAGCCGTGAAGATAGAGGTCGAAGCCGTCCTGGATCGCCGCGCTGTCGACCTTGGCCACGAGCCGGCTGGCATTGGCCAGAGCCGCTCCGTCGAAGCCGACCCGGTTGCCGATGGCGATCAGCTCATGAGGCGTCTGGCGCGAGTGCTTTCCCCGTCCGCCGCAGACATGGATCCCGAGCTCCTTCGAGAGCGGCGTGAGCCCGCGCTTCAGGGCCCCGATGACGCTGGTGGTGATGCCGGACGAATGCCAGTCCATGCCCATCACGGCGCCGAACGACTGGAACCAGAACGGATGGGCGAGCCGCCGCAGCAGCTCGTCGCGGCCGTAATGATGCACGATGGCCTCGCTCACCACGCCGCCGAGGCGCGTCATGCGGTCGGCCAGCCATTTCGGCACATGCCCCGAATGCAGCGGCAGATCGGCGCTTCCGGCGCGCTTGGCCATGAGGTGACGTCTCCTTGGAATCCGGCTCGTGACGGCCCTCACCTCTCCCATGGGGAGAGGCCGGACCGCAAGGCCCGCGTGCGGGTGGACGGGTCGATCGGGATGGGACGCCGTCGCGGATCGAACGTTCCCTGTGGACGGTCTCGAAGGCCCAGGGAACTCACCCACGTCATCACCGGGCTCGTCCCGGTGATCCCGGTCGTTCGAGGCGCGGAGCCCTTCCATATCGGGATGGCCGGCACGAGGCCGGCCATGACGTGGAGGGTGTCAGTGCCTCACCGGATCGGGATGACCGGCCGGCCATGACCGGGAGGGTGACGAGAAAGCGCTTCACCCGGCTGCCGGCTCGCTCCCGCAAGCGGGAACAGGGTCGGACGGTCAAAGAAAAAGGCGCCCGAAGGCGCCTTTGAGGTTGTTAGCGGCGGCGGGGGCTCTTCTCGAGCCAGGCCACCTGGGCCCCGTCACCGCGGCGTCCATCCTGACGGTTGGAGGCCGGCTTTCCCTGAGCCGGACGCTGGCCCTGGGCCGGGCGCTGGCCCTGGGCCGGGCGCTGGCCCTGGGCGGGCCGCTGCTGGTTGCCGGCCGGCTGCCCGCCCTGCGGCTGAGGATTGCCCCCGGGCTTGCCGCCACGGCCGCGGCGGCGCTTGGGACCGCGCTCGGCATTCGGATCGGCGCTGCGCGGCTGACCGTGGCCCTGATGCCCGCGGGCATGGGGGGCCGGACGTCCGCGCTGCGGCTGCTCGCGGCGCTGATCCGGCGCCTCGCCGCCCGCCGGCGCGGCCGGCAGGCCCTCCGGCAGCGGCATGACCGGAACCTTCAGCCGCGTCAGCTTCTCGATATCCTTGAGATACGCCTTCTCCTCGTCGTTGCAGAACGAGATGGCGAGACCGGTCGCGCCCGCCCGGGCCGTGCGGCCGATGCGGTGGACGTAGGATTCCGGGACGTTCGGCAGGTCGTAGTTGATGACGTGCGTCACGCCCTCGACGTCGATGCCGCGCGCCGCGATGTCGGTCGCCACGAGGACCCGGCAGGAGCCGTCGCGGAAGCCGGCGAGCGCACGCTCGCGCTGCGGCTGGGACTTGTTGCCGTGAATGGCCGCTCCGGCGATGCCAGCCTTGTCGAGGCCGCGCACGACCTTGTCCGCGCCGTGCTTGGTGCGGGTGAAGACGAGCACGCGGTCGATGGAGGGATCGCGCAGCAGCGTCTCGAGCAGCACCTGCTTGCGGTTGGTCTGCACGAAGATGACGCTCTGCTCCACGCGCTCGGCGGTGGTCGCCACCGGGGTGACGGCCACATGGGCCGGGTCGCGCAGGAAGGAATCGGCCAGGGTCGAGATCGTCTTCGGCATGGTGGCCGAGAAGAACAGGCTCTGGCGCTCCTTGGGCAGCAGGGTCACGATGCGCTTCAGGGCATGGATGAAGCCGAGATCGAGCATCTGGTCGGCCTCGTCGAGGACGAGGATCTCGATATCGCGCAGGGACAGGGACCGGCGGTCCACCAGGTCGATCAGGCGGCCCGGCGTGGCCACGAGCACGTCGACGCCCTGGGCGAGCGCCTTCTCCTGGCGGGAGATGGTGACGCCGCCGAACACCACCTCGGTGGTGAGGCGCAGGTTGCGGCCGTAGGCCTTGAAGCTGTCGGCGATCTGGCCGGAGAGCTCACGGGTCGGGCTGAGCACGAGCACGCGGGGGCTCTTGGGCTTGCGCGGCTTCGGGTTCGCGTTCAGGCGGTGGAGGATCGGCAGCGCAAAGGCGGCCGTCTTGCCGGTGCCGGTCTGGGCGATGCCGCAGACGTCGCGGCCGTCCATGGCATAGGGGATGGTCTGGGCCTGGATCGGGGTGGGCTTCTCGTAGCCCTCGGCCGCAAGGGCCTTCAGGATCGGCTGGGCCAATCCGAAATCGGTGAAGAGTGTCAAGGTGGTAACGTCTTTCGAACGGATGCGGTGAGCCGCAAAGCAGGTTCGGCTTGGTCAAGCAAAGGCGCTTCAGGGCTCTTGAGGCGAGAGCCCGCGTGATGGGGCCGTCGTATGAGTGAGCGATTGAAGAAGGGGACCGGGGTCTTCGCCGTTCCGCGAAGATCCGTCACGCAGTCCCGCTCAAGCGTTCCGGTTGCCGGACGCCGTCGCCTGCTGTGCATATGGGGGCTAAAAGCCTATCCGTCAACCTCTGGCGCATGGTGAGGGGAAAGGATCCGGTTTCCGCCGGCGAGACCTCCTGGTCCGCCCGGGACGGGCGCGGGCCTGGGAAGGCGCATCGAATGGTCCCAAAGTTCACGTCCAGGCCGGATGCTTTGGGGCTGACATCGAGGTCCCGACCGGAATAAGACTGGATTCATGTCCGCCCCCGCCCGCATGCCCTGGGCCTTCGTCTCCGCTCTGTCCCTGAACGTGCTGATCTCCTACGGCACGATCTTCTATGCCTTCGCCCTGTTCGTCGATCCCATGGGACGGGAGCTGGGCTGGGGCAAGTCGGAGATGATGGCGGCCTATTCCCTGGCGCTGGGGACCTCGGCCTTCTGCGCCGTGCCGGTGGGACGGCTCATCGACCTTGGCTATGGCCGTGCGGTGATGACCGGCGGGTCCCTCCTGGCCGGAACTCTCCTGATGCTCTGGTCATGGGTCGGAAGCTATCCCGCCTTCGTGCTGATCTGGATCGCCATGGGGATCGCCATGAGCACAGTCTTCTATGAGCCGGGCTTCGCGGTCCTGACCCGCAGGCTCGGCTTCATGGCCCGCCGGGGCATCACCTTCATGACCCTGGTCGGAGGCCTCGCCAGCACGGTTTTCATCCCCGTCACCCATCTGCTGATCGAGCACCTGGGCTGGCGCAGCGCGCTCCTGGTCCTGGCCGCCTTCAACATCCTCATCTGCGCGGGCCTGCATGCGCTGACGATCCCGAGCGCCCCGCCCAGGACGGCGCCTCATCCGGATGCCGGCCAAGTCCATCCGCCTCCGGCCAATGCCCGGTGGGTCCTCAGGCGCGTGTCCTTCTGGTGCTTTGTCGCGTCGTCCGTTCTGCAGGGCGTGATCGCCGCGGGATTGCCGATCCACCTGATTCCCCTTCTCGTCGAGCAAGGCTTCACGCTGGAAATGGCCGTGGCGGCGTTCTCCCTCATCGGGCCCGCCCAGGTCGTCGCCCGGTTCGCCATGGCGTTCGGCGAGCGCGCCTTCGGCATGAAGGGCCTCGGGATCATCGTGCTGACCCTGGGCCTTCTCGCCTTCGCGCTGCTGCCCTTCGCGCCGGCGGGCTTCTGGCTCGTGGCGGTCTTCGCCCTCCTGTTCGGAGCCTCGAACGGGATGATGACCATCGTCCGGGCTCTGCTGCCCTCCGAGCTGTTCGGGCGCGAGAGCTACGGCACGGTCCAGGGCATGATCGCCATGCCGGTCCGCCTGACCACGGCGGCCGCCCCGTTCGTCTTCGGGGCGCTCTGGGCCTGGTGGGGAGGCTATGCGGCCGTCATGGCTCTGTGCCTCGGCATGTCCTGCCTTGCGCTCGGCTTCTTCATCCTTGTATTGGTGTTTCAAAAGGGCCCCGGGCGCCCCGATAAACCCCTTGCGTTAGACGGCTAAAGCATCGGACCCAAAAGTGGACTTGCACTTTTGGGATCCATCCGATGCCTTCTTCTTGAATGAGAGCATCGGTCAGAACGGAAAACCGGATCCACTTTTCCGTCCGATGCTCTAAAGAACTCATGTGCTGAGCGGCAGAATCGCTTGGCTTTGATGAAAGACGGATTTCGTGACGACAGTGACTGATCTTCTGATTGTGGGCGGCGGCATCAACGGCGCGGGCATCGCGCGCGATGCGGTGGGCCGGGGCCTCTCGGTCGTGCTCTGCGAGCAGGGCGACCTGGCCGGCTACACCTCATCCGCCTCGACCAAGCTGATCCACGGCGGCCTGCGCTACCTGGAATATTACGAGTTCCGGCTGGTGCGCGAGGCCCTGTTCGAGCGCGAGCGCCTGCTGGAATCCGCCCCCCACATCATCTGGCCGCTGCGCTTCATCCTGCCCTACGAGAAGGGCATCCGCCCGGCCTGGTTCGTGCGCCTGGGCCTGTTCCTCTACGACCATCTGGCGCCGCGCAAGAAGCTGCCGGGCACCGAAGGCATCAAGCTCACCCGGCACCCGGCCGGCCAGGCCCTGAAGCCCGGCTTCGACACCGCCTTCGTCTATTCGGATTGCTGGGTCGAGGACAGCCGCATGGTGGCGCTCAACGCCCTCGACGCCTTCGAGATGGGCGCCGACATCCGGGTCCGGACCAAGCTCGTCTCCGCCCGTCGCGAGGGCGATCTCTGGGTCGCCAAGCTTCAGAACGTGGAGACCGGCGCGGTCCAGGAGGTGCGCGCCAAGGTGATAGTCAATGCGGGCGGGCCTTTCGTGGCCGACGTGCTCAACGCTAAGCTCGGCCTCAACACCACGAAGAACGTGCGCCTGGTGAAGGGCAGCCACATCGTCGTGCCGAAGCTCTTCGACACCAAGGAAGCGTTCATTCTCCAGAACACGGACAAGCGGATCGTCTTCGCGATCCCCTACCAGGAGAAGTTCACCCTGATCGGCACCACGGACATCCCGGTCGAGTCGGTTCCGGGCAAGAAGGTCGAGATCAGCCCCGACGAGATCCAGTATCTCTGCAACGTGGTGAACCACTTCTTCAAGAAGCAGGTCACGCCGGCCGACGTGGTCTGGACCTATTCGGGCGTGCGGCCGCTCTTCGACGACGGGTCCTCCAACGCGTCCGCCGTGACCCGCGACTACGTGTTCGACATGGACGCCCCCCAGGGCCAGGCGCCCGTGCTGTCGATCTTCGGCGGCAAGATCACCACGTTCCGCAAGCTCGCCGAGCATGCCCTCGACGAGCTGAAAGCCTCCTTCCCGACCATGAAGCCGGCCTGGACGGAAAACGCCAAGATGCCGGGCGGCGACATGCCGGATGCGGATTTCGACCGCTTCTTCGCCACCGTCCGCCAGCGCTGGCCCTTCCTGCCCGAGCCCCAGGCCCATCGCCTGGCCCGCGCCTACGGCACGCGGGTCGAGGAGCTTTTGGGCTCCGCGACCGCCATGGCCGATCTCGGGGAGGATTTCGGCGCCGGGCTGACGGCCGCGGAGGTCGATTACCTCGTGCGCCGCGAATGGGCCCGCACGGCCGAGGACATCCTCTGGCGCCGCTCCAAGCTCGGCCTGCATGTGCCGGTTGACGCCCCGGCCAGGATCGATGCCTATTTGGCCAAGAAGAATGCGGCCTCCGTCGCCGCGCAATAAGACGTGAGGCAAGAAGACTCGGGACAAGAAGACTGAGAGCGAGAAGACTCGGGGGAAGACCATGGCTCAGTACGTCGGCGCCATCGACCAGGGCACGACCAGCTCGCGCTTCATCGTGTTCGACAAGGCCGGAGCGATCGTCTCGGTCGGCCAGAAGGAGCACGAGCAGATCTACCCCGCACCCGGCCATGTGGAGCACGATCCCCTCGAGATCTGGCGCAACACGCAGGAGGTCATCGCGCAGGCGCTGGCGAAGAAGGGGCTGTCGCCCCGGGATCTGGCGGCCATCGGCATCACCAACCAGCGCGAGACGACGCTGATCTGGGACCGGCGCACCGGGCGGCCGCTCTCCAACGCCCTGGTCTGGCAGGACACCCGGGTCGATCCCATCGTCGAGGAATTCGCCCGGGACGGCGGGCATGATCGCCTGCGGGACCGGACCGGCCTGCCGCTGGCGAGCTATTTTTCCGGCCTCAAGCTGCGCTGGCTGCTCGACAACGTTCCGGGAGCCCGCGAGAAGGCCACGGCCGGTGACGTGCTGTTCGGCAACATCGACACCTGGCTCGTGTGGAACCTGACGGGCGGCGTCGATGGCGGCCGCCACATCACCGATGTGACCAATGCGAGCCGCACCCAGCTCATGAACCTGCGCGGCCTCGACTGGGACGAGGAGATCCTGACACTCTTCGACATCCCGAGAGCCTGCCTGCCGCGGATCCGCTCATCGAGCGAGGTCTATGGCGAGGCGACCGACGGGCTCGCGGGGGTACCCATCGCGGGAATCCTCGGCGACCAGCAGGCGGCCCTCGTGGGACAGACCTGCTTCCGGCAGGGCGAGGCCAAGAACACCTATGGCACCGGCTGCTTCATGCTCATGAACACCGGCGAGACCCCCTACCCGTCGACATGCGGCCTGCTCACCACGGTGGGCTACCGCTTCGGCCAGGGCAAGACCGTCTATGCCCTCGAGGGATCCATCGCGATCGCCGGGGCCCTGGTGCAGTGGCTGCGGGACAATCTCGGACTGATCCGGACCAGCACCGAGATCGAGACCCTCGCCCGGGGCGTGGAGGACAATGGCGGAGTGACCATCGTGCCGGCCTTCTCGGGCCTCTATGCGCCGCACTGGAACGCGCATGCCCGCGGCCTGATCGGCGGCCTGACGCGCTTTGCCGACAAGGGCCACATCGCCCGCGCGGCCCTCGAAGCCACCGCGTTCCAGACCCGCGAGGTGCTCGACGCCATGGCCAAGGACACCGGCATCGCCGTGAAGGAGCTGCGCACGGATGGCGGCATGGTGGTCAACGAGCTCCTGATGCAGTTCCAGGCCGATATCCTGAACGTGCCCGTGGTGCGCCCCAGGGTCATCGAAACCACGGCCCTGGGCGCCGCCTATGCGGCCGGCCTGGCGACGGGGTTCTGGAGCGGGACGGACGAACTGGTGCGCAACTGGGCCGTCGACAGGCGGTGGACGCCCGCCATGGATGCCTCCCGCCGCGAGCGGCTGAACGCCGTCTGGGACAAGGCCATCGCCCGCTCGCTCGACTGGGCGGACTAGCGCATCGTGCGGACCCAGAGGGCCGCGTCAGCGACCCGAAGGGCCACGTCAGTGAAAAGTGGACCCGGTTTTCGCTTGCGCGGCCCGCTGGGTCCGCTCCGAACGATGCGCTGCTTAAGGCGATGAGCATCGGATCCGATCCCAAAAGTGGGTCCACTTTTGGGTCCGATGCTCTAGGCCTCATCCATCCTGACGCTCCGCGCGTGTTGGAGCCCTCTTCGGCCTGGCCGGGCTTGTCCCGGCCATGACGATCGTATGACGGACGATCGTATGACGCGCAGCGCCTCGCATCGGGATCACCGGCACAAGGCCGGTGATGACGTGCGGAGACGGCTGTTTCAGGCCGAATTCAAGCGGCAACGACGACTTGCATGGCCGCCGCCCATCACGCCGTGCGCAGCGCGGCGCGGATCTTTTCGGCGAAATCCGCCAGCACTTCGGGCTTTTCCATCTGGCCCGTATGGGGCTTCAGCGCGACGCCCTCGAAGCGGGGGATCACATGGAAGTGGATGTGGAACACCACCTGTCCGCCGGCGCTCTCATTGAACTGCTGGATCGTCAGCCCGTCGGCCGAGAGCGCCGTTTTGGCCGCTTTCCCGACGATCTGAACCGCCTTCGCGAGTTCGGCCAGTTCATCCGGGTCCACATCGAGAAGATTGCGGGCCTTGGCCTTCGGGATCACCAGCACGTGCCCGTCCCCGCGGGGCATGACGTCCATGAACGCCAGGACCCGGTCCGTCTCGTAAACCTTATGACAGGGTAGCTCGCCCCGGAGGATCTTCGCGAACACATTGCTGTCGTCGTAGGTCATCCCGCCCTCTCTTGCTGAGCTTTGAACGTTCGAGGCGCCCGCCGGTGAACGCCCGCGCCAAGCCTTGTACAGGCATCACGGCGGATAATCATCTCTCCTCGCCTCTCTCCGCTGGCCTTCGACGGGGATTCCTCGAGTCGCCGCGAAGGATCCATGTCCGTTCGCGACCCCGGAGGATCAACGACTGACCTCCGTGCCGACCCTATTCGCAAATAGAACGCAGCCAAGGAACGTGTATCGAGGTAAGTACCTTTTCGGTTCTTATTCCCACGGACAAGTTGTTGCCACGTTCGCGCGGCTTAAATCTCTCGGCTAAGCGTAACAATTCGCGGGATTTGAATATTTTCGTGAAAATTTTTGCAAAGGTTCCCTCAAACGAACCGGAACCATCGAATCCCCTTGCGGTTGAAGAAGCACGGACACCATTGATAAGGAGGCATAAATGGCAGGTGGTTCGACCTCGAAGCGTGGCTTCGCGTCGATGGACTCTGACCGGCAGCGCGAAATCGCAAGCAAAGGCGGTAAGAGCGTTCCGGCCGAGAAGCGGTCTTTCTCCCAGGACCGCGAACTCGCCTCGGAAGCCGGCCGCAAGGGCGGTCAGGCCTCGGGCAACACCCGTGGCAACCAGGAATAGTTCGTTTCTGACAATGATTGGTTTAGGGGCCGCTGGACGGCCCCTTTACTTTTGGACAGCCTCGTCGGCTTGCGGCGGTCTCACCCGGATCGGGCTGCCGTCACGGGCTTTTTTTCCGACAGCGACAGGGCCGTGGCGGCCAGCATGATGCCCATGCCGAGACCTTCCGCCCAACCGAACGGTTCGTGGGCATAGACCACCCCGGCGGCAACCGCGATGATCGGGCTGATGAAGGAATAAAGTCCCGCCCGAAAGGCGCCCCAGTCACGCACGAGTCCCAGATAGATCCAGAAGGCGACCAGCGAGCCGCCCAGCACCAGGACCCCCAGGCCGAACAGGGCCCTCGGGTCGGACAGCGCCGAGACATACGCAGGATCGTACCCCTCGACCGCGAAGGAGACCGGGACCAGCGCGACCCCGCCGACGAGGCTCTGCCAGAAGGCAAGGATCAGGGGCGGCATGGCCAGGGTCAGCGGTCGGCTGATCACCGATCCCCAGGCGTAGGACACGGTCCCGATGGCGACGGCGACGAGACCGATGACGGGCGTGGCGCCTTCCTGGGCGGCACCCGTTCGGCCGGAGAAGAGAAGGGCAAGACCCGCGATCCCGAACCCGATGGCCGCCACCCGGCGCATCGTGATCCGCTCCTGTCCGTAAAGGGCGCCGATGACCACCAGGAAGATGGGCATCAGGGAGAGATTCACGATGGCGGACAAACCGCTCGGCGCCCTCGCGACGCCCCAGAACAGGAACCCGTAGCAGCCGGTCGTGATCAGCAGGGAGGCGGCCACGATGCGGCTGAACCGGCCGGGCCGCACAGGAAGGCCCTGGGCCAGCGCGATCAGGAAAAAGCACGGTGCCGCGAGGAGGAAGCGCATCGCGGCGAGAAAGATCGGCGGGACGACCTCCGAGGCGACCTTCATCGGCAGCCAGGTCAGCCCCCAGATGAGCGCCATCAGGGCGAAAGCTGCGATGCGCCTCACGCGACAGACCCGATGACGGCCATTCGAGGTTCCGGAAGATGGGAGAGCGAAGAATGGTATCGTGGCAGCAGACGAACGATTTGAACAGATGGACGGCTGAGGTTGTCGCGACCAGGCACCGGTTCGGAGGCCGAACCCGGGCGCGCGAGCATCGGACGTGACAAGGCGACCCAGGCCTGAATCCGATGCTCCACCTTTGGCTGAGGCATCGTCCGGGACCGTGTCTTGACCGCTCGGCCGGATGGACACCCCGTCGTCATCAGCGGGCTTGTCCCGCTCTCCACGTCATCACCGGGCTTGTCCGATCCACCACCACGTCATCACCGGGCTTGTCCCGGTGATCCCGATGCTGTGGAGCGCCGCACCCTTCCGATCGGGATGGCCGGGACAAGCCCGGCCATGACGTGCGGAGGGTGTTATCACCGACCCGTTTCACCTCTCCACGTCATCACCGGGCTTGTCCCGGTGATCCCGATGGATTGAAACGCCGCGCTCTTCCGATCGGGATGGCCGGCACAAGGCCGGCCATGACGTGAGAGGGTGCCATGACGGGAGAACGTTTCGATCATCTCCGGGAGCGGCGCGGGCCTGGAGCATCGGACGGGAAAAGGGGACCCGCTTTCGTCCCCACGATGCTCTCATTCAAGAAGAAAGCATCGGATGGATCCCAAAATTGCAAGTCCACTTTTGGGTCCGATGCTTTAGTGCCTCAGGTTGCGTTCCGCCTTGCCGGGAGCAGCCTCGACGAGAACCTCCTCGGAGGATCTTGTCCCCATCATGGCTCTGAATTCAGGAAGGCTCGGAAGCGCGAACACGAGGTCTCCCGCATCCATGTGTCGAAGGATCTCGCCCGTCAGAGGTCCCATGACATCGAGCGACGCCACATCCAGGAGCGACGCGGCTTCGACCGCCAGGTCGGAGCCGAGGTTGCGCGAGGAGGCGATCAGGGTGAGCAGGCAGAACTCGTCGAGGCTCCCATGACGGGATCCGACGGGCCGATAGGCGAACGGCCCGCCGGGCTGGCGCGTCAGGGCGAAGGCCAAGAGAAGGGCGTCCGAGACGATGCCCTTGGCGGCTTCCTGCCCGGTATAGGCGGTCAGTCCCTGCTCGGGCCCGTCGAGAAGAGCGAGGTCATATTGATCCTCGAGGAGGTCGAGCGACCGGAAGACGTCGATGACGGGTACGATGCTCGGATGGAGCAGGACCGCAACGGCCCGTGGCGCATTCGAACCGGGGAACACATCAAGCATCGGAGAGCGGACCTCAGATATGCTGGCGGCTTGCCGTCGGCACCACATGCGGCAAGGCGGGAACGACAAGATGCCTCCGCAGCAGCAGCGGACAGGTCACCTCGTCCTGCGAGCTGACCGGGATGATGCCGCTGAGCATGGAGGCCACGGACGGCTTGTCCCTGGGCGAGGAGCTGGAGGCAAGCCGGGAGAATTCGTCCGGAAGCTCTTCCTGGCAGAGAACCGCGTCGAGTTCGTTGGTGGCAGTCATGATCGTTTCCTCCGCATTCTCATGGCGCTTGGAACGGCAACGTATGCATCAACCCTCGGTTCCTTGTGCGGCAACAAGTCTGGTCCCGCGCTGGAGACCGGGACAGCCGGGGAATGCGTCGCACCCGCCTGTCGGAAGGGGCCACGACAGCGGGTCCCGCCCACAGCAAAACGGCGCCTGAGTGTCCTCAGGCGCCGCCTTCCGGCAAGGGCCGCCGGTGCGTTACTGCTTCGGAGCCGTCGTGGTGCCGGTCGTCGACCGGTTGGCGTTGGTGTCGCCATCCTCATCGAAGGCCGGAGCGGCCTGGAGCTCGGCCTTCGTCATCCGGAGGACGACGCGCTCGGGCTGGTTCTGGTTGCCCGACGAGGTGTTGGACGCGGTGTTGGTCGAGCCGGCCGTTCCAGAACCCGTCGCGGTCGTGTTGCCCGTGGTCGCCGTCGAACCCGTGGTGTTCACGCTGTTGCTGCCGCTGCGGCTGCTGTCCATGGCCTGCGCCTGCTGGCTGGTCGCGAACTCGAGCGACTTGAACGGAACGGCCACATCTTTCTCGCCGATGCCCAGGAAGCCGCCCACGCCGACGACGGCGGCCATGATCTGGCCGTTGCGGTCCATGATCACGTCATTGATGTCGCCGATCGATTCGTTGTTGGCGCTGACCACCTTGGTGCCGATCAGATCGGACGCCATGATGTGGTTCGATTCCATCTTGGTGATGAACTGACCCTGCATGGCGCTGTTCTGGCCCATGGTGGTCGTGGACTGCGTGGACGAGGAGGATCCGGAGGCACCAGGCTGCATGGCCGGCGAGCCCGAGGTGGTCGAACCCGAGCCCGAGGCCGCCGGGCGATCGGTCGGGGCCGACGGGGACGAAGTCTGTGCGAGGGCGGGCGCGGCCGCAAAAGCCGTCACGACGAGGCAAGCTGCCATATGCTTCTTCAGCATTGCTTATTTCTCCTGAGGATCCGTTGAAAATCGCGTTGTGCACTCAAGTGCGCGGAGATGTAACGCGCAGCACCAGCGTCCGTTCCGATTATCCACCGGATCAAGACAATGTTATCGGCTTCTCTAGTCTGCTTTTCGAAAATGAATACTTATTAATATTTGCATGATGACAGGGAAGCTCTGCCGCCTTCACGGCGACAGGCAACATCAACCATGCCGATAACGGCAACCGTCTTGACGATGATTGGTTCCGGCGCAAAGGCTCCGGCTGACCGGGGAAGCCGCTTCCCCGATGCGAAGCGGCTGGTCGGCAATCGATCAGGACAGCGACTGCTCGAGGGAGGCGAGGCAGAGGCTCGGCATCCGGTTGGCGCTGGCCCGGGCGAGCGGCGACACGTCGCCGACGCAGCCGATGGGGTTGCGGCTCTTCGGCTTCTGGCTCTGGTTCTGCGGAGTCTCGCTGCCCTCCTGGCGGCGGACCGGGTGCTGCGCAACCGGGCCCGGCACCTCCTCCTTGAGGGTCACGACCGGCAGGTCCGTGTCCCGGGCGAAGGTCGTGATGCCGGAGCGGGGATCCGACTTGTAGAGCACCTTGCCGTCCCGGTCCCGCAGGATCACGGCGGCGTTGGACACGCCGACCAGCTCCACGATCGAAACCGCCGCGGGCCTGCTCGCCGGAACGGGCGCCGCGATCCGATCGCCTTTCACCGGAACCGGGGCCGCGAGAGCCAGGGCTTCCGATTGCACAAGCGGAGACATGGTGAAGGACGATGGGGCGAAGCTTCCGGCCACGAAGAAAGCCCCAGCCAACGCGACCAAAGCTACAGGTGTGCGGAACATCCCTCTCTCCTGCTCTCTCAGCTCAACAATTCGAAAAAACAACGCGACCATTTCTTTGATGTTCCTGCCTCATTCCCTCGAAGCGACGAATAAAAAGTGGGATGAAAAAGCTGGGAACCTTTGTTTTCCATAGGGCGTTCTTAAAGTACCGGCCTCCTGGTCCTCCCCGCATTCCCCTTGTGCATTGGCCGGCACCTTAGACGGGCTCATGAGCCCGTCTTTTTTTGTGCCTATACATCATGATAAAAGAAAAGCCCGGCCAACGGCCGGGCAATTACTTGGTAATCCTATCAGCCTGAAGGATCAGGCTGTCGCGGCGCGGGGCTCGCGGCGCCGGGCGCTCTGCTGGAAGAACAGGGCCTGGCTGATGACCGCCGAGACATTCGCAGGCTGGAACGGCTTGGCGATCAGGAAGGCGGGCTCGGGCCGCTCGCCGGTCAGGAAGCGCTCCGGGTAGGCCGTGATGAAGATCACCGGAACCTCGAACGCCTTGAGGAGGTCATTGACCGCATCGAGACCCGAGCTGCCGTCGGCCAGCTGGATATCGGCCAGGATCAGGCCCGGCTGCTTGGCGGAAGCCAGCTTGACGGCTTCGGTCCTGGTGCGGGCGACGCCCGTCACGTTATGGCCGAGGCCCTCGACCAGGGCCTCGAGGTCCATGGCGATGAGAGGCTCGTCCTCGATGATGAGGATGTCCGTCGCCATATCGGCCGCGAGCTCCCGCCCGGCCTCGTCGACGAGTTCGCGGACGGTCTTCGTGTCGACGTCGAGGATCTGGCCGACCTCCTCCTCTCCGAAGCCTTCGAGGCAGGACAGAAGGAACGCCTGTCGGGGAAGCGGGGTGATCTGGCCCAGGCGGACCTCCGCCGGCAGGTCGCGCTGGATCTGCTCGCTGCGTCCGTTCACCGACAGGGAATTCCAGATTCGGGTAAAGACCTGAAAGAGCTCCACCTTCACGTTTCCGGAAGGCCCGATGGTCTCCGGCTCGCTGACGAGGGTCTCCAAGGTGGCGGCCACATAGGCGTCTCCAGCCATCTGGCTGCCTGTGAGAGCGCGCGCGTAGCGGCGAAGATATGGTAAGTGCTGGACGACAAGCTGCGCTGTCGACATTCGCTTCCCCTTAAACTGTGCTTTTGGCTCGTTGTACCGACGGACCATTCAACGTGGCAAAGCTGCGAAAGTTCCATGGATGGAACCGGGCGCAGCAACCAGCGTTATTGCTCGAAAACCAATATATGGATATTGCCAAGGTTGGCTATCCCTCAGAAAAATGGGATAGCAAGGGGACTAAGATGACGGTCGATAAGGGGAACAAGCTTGCTCGGGCCATTCTGGATGCATCCGTGAACGACGAGAACGATAAGCTTGCCAACGACCCCAAGCTCGACAGCGGCAGCCAGAAGCGCATCGGCGACCAACTTCGCGCCATGTATGACGAACTGATGCAGCAGCCCGTTCCAGACCGTTTCAAGGACCTGCTCGATCAGCTGGACAAGAAGAACGGGGGGAAGGAGGGGTCGCAATGACCCCAGAACCCGAACCGGAGTTACGGGAGGCTCTTCTCGCGGCGGTTCCCAGCCTTCGCGCCTTCGCCATCTCCCTCTCGGGTCAGGTCGACAGGGCCGACGACCTCGTTCAGGATACCCTTCTCCGGGCCTTGGCCAATCTGCATCGGTTCGAACCGGGAACGAACCTGAATGCCTGGCTTTTCACCATCCTCCGCAACCTCTTCCATTCCGAATACCGCAAGCGGCGGCGTGAGGTCGAGGACCCCGACGGCTCCTATGCGGGGCGCCTGAAGGTTCAGCCCGAACAGGGCTCGCACCTGGATTTCGAGGATTTCCGCAGCGCGCTCGCCAAGCTCCCGGCCGATCAGCGCGAGGCTCTGCTTCTGGTCGGCGCATCCGGATTCTCCTACGAGGAAGCCGCGCATATCTGCGGCTGCGCCGTCGGGACGATCAAAAGCCGCGTGAACCGTGCCCGCTTTCGCCTCGCGTCCCTGCTGAACGTCGAGGACATCGAAGATCTCGGCCCCGACAGCATGACGAGAGCGGCGCTGCAGAGCTGACCGCCCCTTCTTTTCCTTACTCACCCCCTTTCCTTGCGTCACTTGCCTTTCCTTACGTCACCTCATCAACGAAAACGCCGCCCTCGCGGGGCGGCGTTCGTGACCCCGACGCCTCAACGGCGAGATGGGGCCAACATCACATGGGGCCGACATCACATGGGGCTTCGTCCGCGCAGCAGACCGATCACGGCCGAGATGGCGAAGAGAACGATCGCGACGAAGAAGATCAGCTTCGCGATCTCGACGGCCGTGCCGGCGATGCCGCCGAAGCCGAAGAGAGCTGCGACCAGAGCGATGATGAGAAAAGTGACTGCCCAACCGAGCATGGTGTTACCTCGCTGAATGTCCAATCGACTGCAAGCCGACGATGTTCAAACAACGCCAAGCGCGACTGTAGGGTTCCAATCGGGAACGACGATCCGCTGTGTTCATCCGCCATTCAAAGGTAATCGAGCAGGCTTTCATTCACATGGAACCTGCCCCTAGCCCATACGTTTTCCAGATCACTTGGGAGAGATGGTCGATGACTCGTTCGGTTGCCCTTCGTGCATCTTGTATCTTTGCGATTGTTACTGCTCTGGCGGCGATGATTGGTGCGGCGTCTCACGTCGAAATTGCAGAAGTTCTTTTCCTTCTTGGCGGGTCTCTCTCCGCCGTCATGCTTTTCTTCGCCGGGGCGACGCCGCAGCGGAGCCTGGTCCCGGTTCGGGTCCGCCGCAGGCGCTGACGCGCCCTTCGGTGCTTTCAAAAAAGGGCGGCTCGAAAGAGCCGCCCTTCCCTTTTTCAGGATTCCGTCGCATCCCCGCCGTTCGGGTGCAGGACCGAGCCGGTGATGTAGGACGAGTCCTCGCAGGCCAGGAACAGGTAGGACGGCGCGACCTCGTTGGGCTGGCCTGGGCGCTTCAGGGGTGTGTTGGCACCGAACTGCTTCACCTTCTCGACCGGGAACGTGGAGGGGATGAGGGGCGTCCAGATGGGCCCCGGGGCCACGCCGTTGACCCGGATGCCCTCGCCCGCGAGCTTCTGGGCCAGGGAGCGCGTGAAGGCGACGATCGCGCCCTTGGTGGCGCTGTAGTCGAGCAGGTCGGCGCTGCCGCGATAGGCCGTCACCGACGTGGTGTTGATGATCGCGGCGCCCGGCTTGAGATGCTTCATGGCCGCCTGCACCATGTAGAAATAACCGAAGATGTTGGTGCGGAAGGTGCGGTCGATCTGATCCGGCGTGATCTCGCCGATGTCCTTCTTCGGATGCTGCTCGGCCGCGTTGTTGACGAGGACGTCCAGCTTGCCGAAGCGCTGGACGACCTGCTCGACGGCCGAGCGGCAGAAGCCGGGATCGCCGACATCGCCGGCGATCGTCAGGCATGCGCGCCCTTCCCGTTCGACCAGGCGCTTGGTCTCCTGCGCGTCCTCGCCCTCGTCCAGGTAGAGGATCGCAAGGTCCGCGCCCTCGCGGGCGAAGAGAACAGCGGTCGCCCGCCCGATGCCGCTGTCGCCGCCGGTGATGAGCGCGACCTTGCCCTGCAATCGGCCGCTGCCGGGATAGCGGGGCTCGTAATCGGGCCGCGGGGTCATTTCGGTCTCGCGGCCGGGCTGCCGGTCCTGCACCTGGGGAGGAAGGGTCTGCGTCTGTTCGGAGCTCATGGCATCGTTCCGTGGAAGAAGAGGATGCGGGCCTCCGACCGGCCAGGATGGAGGGCAGGTCTCCGAAGAAGCGAAGCCCGCGTTGGGGCTCAACGCGGGCTCCATGGGCGTGTTCCTGAGAAAGGACCGGCGCTATTCCGCCGGGTGCGGGCGCTCGGCGGTTTCGGGCGTCATCCGCAGGATGTGGTAGAGGATGATCGCCCCGAAGGTCGCCGTGCCGATGCCGTCGAGGGTGAAGCCCCCCACGTTCAGCTTGAAGTTGCCGGCTCCGAGGACCAGCGCGACCGCCACGGTGATCAGATTGCGCGGGTTCGAGAAATCGACCCGGTTCTCGACCCAGATCCGGCCGGCCGTCGCGGCGATGAGCCCGAAGACCACGATGGACAGGCCGCCGAGCACCGGCCCCGGAATGGTCCCGATGAAGGCGCCGAACTTCGGCGACAGCCCGAGAAGGAGCGCGAAACCGGCCGCGATGATGAAGACCAGCGTCGAGTAGATGCGGGTCACCGCCATAACGCCCATGTTCTCGGCATAGGTCGTCATGCCCGTGCCGCCCGCCGCGCCGGACAGCATGGTGGCCAGACCGTCGCCCATGAAGGCGCGGCCGAGATAGGGATCGAGGTTGCGGCCCGTCATGGCGCCGATGGCCTTGATGTGCCCGAGATTCTCCGCCACCAGGATGATCGCCACCGGGGCGATGAGGCTGATGGCCCGCGCGTCGAAGACCGGGCTCTGGAAGGTCGGCAGGCCGAACCACGCGGCCTGGCCGATCCTCGTGAAGTCGATGGGCTGCCCGAGGCCCAGAACGTTGGCGCAGATGTAGTAGATCAGGTAGCCGGCGGCGCCCCCGATCAGCACCGGCAGGCGGCGCATCGTTCCCGGCGCATAGACGGCCACGAAGCCCACGGCCACCACGGTGGCGAGCGCGATCCAGCGGGCGAAGTCGCTGCCGGCCTGATTGTCCGGCGTGACGCCGGACGCGCTGTTGATCGCGATCGGCGCGAGCACGAGGCCGATCGCCGCCACGATGGCGCCCGTCACGACCGGCGGCATCAGCCGCTCGATCCAGCGGTGCCCCGCCAGCTGTACCACGAGCCCGATCAGGAAGTAGAGCGCGCCGGCCGCGATGATGCCGCCGAGCGCCAGGGGGATGTTCCCGTTGGGGCTGCCGACGCTCGCGCCCGTGGCCACGAGAACGGGCCCGATGAAGGCGAAGCTCGAGCCGAGATAGCTCGGCACCCGGCCGCCGACCACGAAGAAGAAGATGATGGTGGCAAGACCCGAGAACAGGATCGAGACGTTGGGGTCGAACCCCATGAGGATCGGGGCGAGCACGGTCGCGCCGAACATGGCGACCACGTGCTGCAAGCCCACGACGATCATCTGGCCGGTCGGCAGCCGCTCGTCCGGCATGATGATGCCGTCGGTCTTCAGGCTCCATCGCGGCAGGAAACTGTCGGACATGAATACTCCCCCAGGATTTGGCTTATTGAGCAGCACCGTAGACCCGCGATCCGGGGAATGGCTAGGTGTGATAAGGACTTATTAACCGCCGCGAGAGCCCGGATTCTGGACAAGTGCCCTTTTGGCCGCCACATCATTTCCCGTGGCCAGGATGAGGATGACCATGCGCAAAGATCATGACGTTCCGGAAGGCATGCTGCACACCCTCCGGCTCGACAGCCGAAGCCTCGAAGGCAATCTTCTCGGGGATCCCTCCCGTCGCCGGATCGACGTCTATGTGCCGGCGGGCCATGACGGCCGGAACCTGCCTCTCCTCGTCGATCTCGTTGGCTACACGGCGGGCGGCCCGGCGCATACCAACTGGAAGAACTACGGCGAGAACGTGCCCGAGCGCCTCGACCGCCTGATCGGCACCGGCGCGATGCCGCCGGTCGTGGTGGCCTTTCCCGACTGCTTCACGCGGCTCGGCGGCAATCAATATGTCGACAGCGCCGCCATGGGCTCCTGGGAGACGTTCCTCGTGCGCGAGATGCTCCCCTTCGTCGAGGAGCGCTTCGGCTGCGGCGGCGATGGGCGCCGGGGCGTGTTCGGCAAGAGTTCGGGCGGCTACGGCGCCATGGTGCAGGCCCTGCGGCATGGCGGTTCCGTCTGGTCGGCGGCGGCCTCCCACTCGGGCGACGTCGGGTTCGAATATCTCTATCACCTCGGCGAGTTCGCCGGGGCGCTGCGCCACCTCGTCGACCACGGCATGTCCATCGAGGCTTTCCTGCGCAAGTTCGAGGCCGGCCCGAAGGCCAAGGACAAGGACTGGCACGTGCTGATGCTCCTCGCCCAGGCGGCGAGCTTCGACCCCGACCCGAGCCAGTTCTACGGGGTCCGCCTGCCGGTGGATCTCGAGACCTGCGAGGTCATCGAGGCGCGCTGGGCCAACTGGCTGCGCTGGGATCCCCTGCGCATGGTCGACCGCCCCGAGCTTCAGGAGAACCTGCGCAAGCTGAAGGCCTTCTCCATCGATTGCGGCGACATCGACCAGTACAACATGGTCTACGGCTCCCGGCTCCTGCACCGGAAGCTCGACGCCGCGGGCATCCCTCACACCTACGAGGAATTCCACGACGACCATTCTTCGGTCGATTACCGCATGGACATCAGCCTGCCGCTCCTGGCCAAGGCGCTGTCGTGAGGGGCCCTGTCACGCCCCTCCCGGCTCGTCCTCCGTCGGCAGCTCGCAGTGATTGTGGATATGGGTCGCGGCGAGCGCCGCATGGCCCATGCCGACCACGATCTGATCGAGACCGCGGACGATGTCGCCGGCGGCGTAGAGGCCCTTGACGCTCGTCTGGCAATGGCTGTCGACCAGGAGGCTGCCGGAGGGATCGTGCTCGGCTCCCAGGGAGATTGCGAGATCCGACCGGTATTTGAGCCCGAGTGCCGAATAGAGCACGTCGAACCGGTGCTCCTTGCCGCCCATATGCACGGCGGAGATGCGATCCTCCTCCATGTCCAGGAACTCGACGGGCGTCTCCATGATCTTGATGTCGTGCTCCTCGAGCCTTCCTCGCTGCTCCGGCGTGAGATCGAGCGGCTGACCTAACGTGAGCAGGGTCACGTCGCGGGAATAGGTGCGCGCGATGAAGACCGCCTCCCCTATGCCATGGGCGCCGTACGCGATGACGGCGATCTTCCGGTCGCGGGACTCGTAGCCGTCGCAGATCGGGCAATAGCGCACCAGCCCCCGCTGGACGGCATTGGGCACATCCGGCAGATCGGGCTCGATGTCGACCGAGCCCGTGGCCAGCACCACGCGCCTGGCCGCGATCTGGGTCATGCCGCCGTCGTTGTCCTCCACGACCGCAATGAAGCGGTCCGGCTGCTTGCGAAGGCCGGTGACCCGACCCGGCTGGATCGTCGGCCCGTATTGCTCCAGATTGGCACGGGCACGGGCCAGGATGTCCCGGCCGGAGATCCCTTCCGCGAAGACAGGAATGTTGTGACTGGTCGGGATCCAGGCTGCCCGCGGCGTGCCGCTGTCCACCACGATGAACCGCCGCTTGAAGCGGGCGAGATACAACGCGGTCGTCAGACCTGCCGGCCCTCCGCCGACGATCAGGCAATCCAGGATGTCTCCGTTCGAACCCATTCCCGCGTCATCCTCCCGCTCGCATCACCGCAGGCACAACACCTGAGGGCAGAAAAAGATCGCGTGGCTCAGCCGGGCTAGGTGATTGGAACGGTCGGACTCGCTGCATGAGGAGGTTGTGATGGGGCAACAGCTTTGGCTTCGTTCTGCCAAAATCACGCGTGAACGCGGCCACCACCTCATCTCCAACAGGTTCCAGCCGTCAGCTTTTGGCTCCGCCAAGTGATCATTGGCATTTCACGCTCTTCACAGACGATAGTTGACAATGACCAAATAACGATATAACGTTCTTTAGCTGATTTGGAGAAACCCCATGCCCGATCACCAAGATTCCTGTATCGGCGTCCCCGATCCTACGGCACAGCTCCGCTATGCCATCCGCTCCGCCCGTGCGGTTGTCGAAGCTCTAATCCTGCGCGATCGGACGGCGGCCGAGGCCGCAGCCCTCCGCACGTGTCGAGACTGCGATCTCTTGATCCACCTGATCCGCGACCTGACACACCTGCTCCTGGAGGCTCAAAACTCACCACTCGGCTTTGATCCCGTTGCAACGGCAGCTCTCGTCCGCCGCGCCAATCACGTGCTCTTCCTCGTCGAGGCGTCGCCGCCACAGGATGGGGTGTTCGCCTCGTCCGATGACAACCACGATGACGACAGCGCTCGGATTCATCAAGCGCAGGGGAGCGCCACCGCCCATCAGATGCATAGGACCGAGCGAATTTCCGAGCCTGATGCGGCACGAAGGCAAACAGTTGCCTCGCTCGGAGTGCGGGTACGCCTTATTCCGTACGACGTTGATGACGGCACCACTCCTCCAATGGGTGGGAGCGCGGATAATTCTTCTGCACGGGCATCGAGCTTAGAGCCTCCTGGTACTGACGAAGGCTGAGGAGCGATCGGCATGCCTCTTGTTGAACCGTCAGATCTCGGGACGACACGGCGGGCGCGGCTCTCTCCGCGGGTGCGGCTCGCCGTCTGGGAGCGTGCGCGAGGAGTCTGCGTTCTGTGCAACCGGCGCATTGATGGCGTCCGCGAGCGTTGGATCATCGAGCATATTCGAGCCCTGGAACTCGGAGGCCGGGATGCGCCAGACAACATGGGACCTGCGCACACGACGTGTGCTGCCGCCAAGACCCGCGACGATCATCAGCATGCCGCCAAAGCCAAACGACAGAAGATCCGGCATCTCGGCGCTGATCGATCCAAGCACCCGCTTCCCTGCGGCCGCCAGAGTCGCTGGAAGAGGAAGATCAATGGCACCATTGTGCCACGAGAGTAACGGTCTCCAGCCTTACTCCGTTGAAACGGTCGATCCAAGTGACGCAGCAATTGTCTTGCTGCTGGCTTATGAGGAACTCTGACTGCGATGACGCATGCGCAAGTTGCCAGCCTATGCCGAAGGTCGGCCGTGTATTGAGCGAGCTAGATCACGGATGGCGAACTTGCGGCGTGACAGAGCACGGCGCTCGTAGCGGTCGACGCGGCCGAGTTGATCAAGCAAGGTCTTCACACTATCGTCGGGCCTGCCAGTCTTGGTTGCCGACTGAAGCTGCTGCAGCAAGATACTACGGATGTGCCGGGCTCGCAGCAGGTCGATCTCCGATTCGACAAGCGGGAGGAGGTCCGGCTCGAACTCACGGCTCATCCCAAGTTCGACCAGCAATTCCCGTGCGAGTTCATGGACCAGCCCGTTGAAACCATGGAACTGTCTCGCTACTGAGAGACCATGCTTAAGCGCGTTTCGGCTCGCGCGGGCGCGGCCGACCGGACTGCGGGGACCGGTGCTTTTCTGCGCGTTGCGGCGGTTGGCTTCCTGTTGCCGGGTTGATCCCATCCTCTGTGATCTCCGTGAACTCTGCGTCCTCGATCTGATGAATGGCATTACGCCGGGCAAACTCACGATACCGCTCAAGCTCTTGCATGGCCGCATCTCGCTGCGCCTCAGCCCGGGTGCGCAGGCGAACGATCAACTCCAGAGACGTACTGTTCTTCTGGAAGGCCTCCAGGAGTGCCGCTCGCTCCGCATCGCGATCTGCTTCAGACAGGGCGGCCCGGCCCTTTCGCCGCGGGGCTGCGCTTGCCTCTCGCACCGAATCATTTGGTGCGGGGCCCGCCAGCAGGTCTCGCTCAATTCTCCAGAACCGCTGGATCCTCCATGTGTGATCGATGACGGACTGGGCCAAGGCGGCTTCAATGGCGTCGCGCGGACGGATGTCAGCGGTCAAGGCTTGCTGGAGTGCCAGATAGGCCTTTGGATCCTCGGCGCGAACGAGCACGAGGCTCGCGTTAGCAGCAACGGATTGAGATCGCGCCTTTGTCCGTACGCGGCTCCTCGTCATCGGAGAGACGCCCTCGCAATGCCATCTGCTATCATCGCAGCCTGGCGGGTTCAGTGAACGCAACATCAACGACGTCTGGCCTGCCTGAAGCACGACGGGCTGACGTGCGGTACCGCTCAAATTGCCGCAGAACCGATCGTCGGCGGCCCTCTGCGTTTGCGATCATGCGACTGACCTGGTCGAGTTCAGTGCCATGCTTGAGAAAGGACTGTGCCACGTCGTTCGGGTCCACCGGCAGATTTTCCGGCACTGAGCGCTGCCGCGGCTGGGATATGGCCTCCTCGTAGTACTTGGCCCATTGTGCTTTCATCTCAGGGGTTTCATTGCGGTGATCCAATCCTCGGTCCTCAGCCCACTTGACTACTGCGAAATTGGCCCGAACTGTCGCTATTGATCTTCACGCGCCGGGTGTAACATAGGGCAGTGTCAATCATCGTGAGGAGGTTCGCGATGGAAGGCAACGTTTGGCGACCGACGCATTTGACGGCGGAGCAGATGGAGGAGCGTCGCCTGG